>JAGOVS010000185.1 GCA_018060625.1 Bacteriovorax sp.
GAATTAAACTTATTACCACAAATCCGCTCCTCTAGGCTTTTGGCCCACAAAGGACGAATAATGATAAAAATAAGAAGAAAGGTCCATCGATTTTTCACTATTTCACCTCTTTATGAGGGTATCATTTTTTAAAAAAATGGCCAGAGTGTTCAATCCTGTTATTTTTAACTAGAGACTGGGAATTTTTGTGATTCTCATCACTTTTTCATAAGTATTGAGACGTGCGTTGCCTAAACGACGGGACTCTAAACAGAAATTTTTTTCATTGGTGGTAAAATCTTCTGCTCCTTGAATAATAAGGCCTTCTACTTTTCCGGTATTTTTATTAAAGACCGGCGAGCCTGATGCTCCTGAGTAGCTATCAATATTGGCCGTAAAATAATTTTCTCTCAGAATGATTGAGCGCCATGGATGAGTTTTCTCCAAATCATTCATCCGAGTGACTCGGGCCCCATCCGTAATTTTCATAGGAAGTCCAAGAGGATGTCCAATGACAACGAGAGGTGTACCCGAGGATACTTTTCCAAAGCGTCGGAATTTCAAGGGAGATCTATTAATGACAGGACGATCAAGTTCAATAACTGCGTAATCGGAGACTTTTTTATTGGTATAAGTTTGATCGTGATCGAGAACTCTTTTACAACTATAGACATTTTCTCTTTTAAATTCGGTGGTGTCTTTTTTAAAATCAAAAACCCAGCGATTATTTGTGCATTCATAACTATTATTCACACAGTGGCCGGCCGTAATAAGCGTTTTGGGGCCCACTAAAAAACCAGTACAGTCTCCAATGCTCGATTGTTCAAAAAATCTCTCTGTCGGGCAGAGATTGCGAATTCTCTGATTAAGTTTTCGGTCATAAAACTCGATACTATTTGGTGGACTATCTTCTTCATTGAGTCTGCGTTTTGATATTTTCACGGCCACCGACTTAGCTTTTTCTTGGAAATCTAAATCATCGTAGTCCTCAACTTCCACTCGGTCATCAGCACCATAAATGAGTTGAGTCCCACCAAATTGAATCATCGGTTGCTGTGAATGACTAAGAGGAGATAAAAAAAGGGATAGAACAAGAGTCATGAATTTGAAAAATAGAGTATTCGACATGAGCAAGACTCCCCCCAAAAAACGAAAAAAATACCTGAAATGGCCCCCCAAAGGGCATATCAGTAGCGGTACCAAGAGAGAGAGGAGTTTGAAAAGGTGAATGAAAAAATTACCAATTTAAAACCAAAACGAGATACTGGTTAAAAACTGATAAGCCTCAGCATTGGCATTATATACGCCTTTAATATAGGAGAGGTTCTTAACCCCATCTTTTGAAGCAACTTTTCGCTCGTAAAGAACTCCAGAGGTCATAAAAGAGCTCTTTGAGAGTTTATATTGTCCACCAAGCTCAATTTTATGAGCTTTAGAGACAACGGTTTGACCTCGTTTATCAATGGATGAATCGGCCGCATAGGTCGTCCCATCTTGAGTAAAGTTGGTATACGTATGGGCCTGATCTTTTGCATGCAGGTATTCCATATTTGTAAGAACACTCCAAGTTTCATCAATATGATACTGAAGACCAGCTTGGAGAAAGTATTCATTCTTTTTGTAAGTGGTATAGGCATCAAAAGGGGCCTTGCTGGTAAAACCATAGACAGCATCCATCCAGAATTCCCAAGTGGTGCTTTCATAGGTAGCACCAAAGTCCACAGCGTAACTAGGTTTTGCTTGAAGTTTATTTTTATAATAGGCCAGGCCCGTTGTCAGCATCCAGTTGTCTATTTTGTAGAACTCGAATTTGTTGGCCAAACCTAATTGCTTTTGAGTGGTAAAAGCAGGGACTGGTTTTGTTTGATAGGCCGAGATGTATTTGGTTGTTGTCCCAGAACTTGTGTATTTTGGATTTCCTTTTTCGTCAAATTGGACTTCCTGGCCGTCACCCCAAATGGTAAAAATATTGGCAAAGCCTAGATATTTATTCCCATAAGTCGCTGCAAAGAAGGCCTTATTACTTATTTTTCTCCAACTATTTTCACTCTCAATGACTGTCCCACCATCTTGGTAGGTATTTTTTATTACCCCATAGTGAAGATTTTGAAACCGAACCACCCCTTTTCCTAGAGAGAGTTTTATATCTTTGAATCCTCGGTAAGTGGCGTAAGCTTCTTCGAATAAATTATTTTGAACAGAGAGGTTGCCATCTAAGTTGAGTTTTATGGCCGCGAGCATATTGTCTTGTTCCGCAAAGATTTTTAAATCAAGAACACCAATGCCAATATTGAGTGAATCTTTTTGACTTTGAATTTTACTGTAATTGAGAGCATCGAGGGCGATGAATCCTTTGACTTGTGTATCGAGTGAGTAAGCAAAACTAGGCAGTACTAAGCAAAGTGCGCAAAAAAGCTTTCTCATGCATCCCCCAAATAAAAATCATATTTGGGAGGAGGTATATCATTTGTCTGATTGTTTTTCTATACACTTTTCAACAGAATCAAAATAAGAATGATATTCAGGCTTAACCGAATCCCAACAAGATTGAGAGGCAACTGAGCGATCTTCCTTGGTTTGGTGCGAACATGACACCAGTATCGTTGTAAATGTAAGAATAAAAATGGCCAAAGGAATGTATTTTTTCATAAAAATCTCCTGAATCCTATTTTAAGGCCAAATGGGATTCAGGAGAAGAGTCTTTTTTTTGCCTATTACTTTTTTGCTGGGCTTACTGTTTCGGTTTTCTCAACTTTTTCCTCTTTTTTCATCGGGCATTGCTCTTTTTTTGACTGGCATTCTTCTTTTTTCATTGCACATTGCTCTTTGGATTGATCACACTTTGAAGCACAACACCCCCCTTTGTGAGAGTAATGACTACAAGAAGCAAGTACGAAAAGAGTAGAAAGTAAGGCCACATTTAAAATTGATTTCATAAGATCTCCAAATATTGTTGTTAAGGATATTTTATTATAACTCAAACAATTTTCCAAAGTCTAAAATAAAAGGGAAAAATGATCGACATTAATACTTAAGTGTTTTGGTAGGAATTTTAGAGTGTCTAATCCATGGGCGGTTAAAGGGTTAAGAGCTGCAAGATATAAAAGAGGCCGAATGGCAGTTGCTGTCTCATAAGTTGAAGAGACGATGACTTTATGGGGATTTCTGTCTATGAGCTCAAATCCCTTACTGATTCCCATAAGACTTGGCTTTAGAATCAAAAAACATTTTTTGGGTAACTGATCAAGAGAATCTTGGAAAAAAAGAAGTGATTCATCTAAGGCATAGGGAATGAGCGAGAGCTTTTGAAAGAGGTAATAATCATGATAATTGAAAAAGGGCTCTTCGATATAGTCAATAAAAGATCTGATGGGACCACATTTTTTTTCTAAAGCATTTAAAAAAGAAAGTAATTGAGTAAGTTCAAATTGGGCATTTCCATCAAGCCGAATCGTAAGATGCTCTTTTTGTGCTCTTAAATCATTAATGAGTGTAATAGTAGATTCTAGGCAGGACGAAGTTGGGTTTATCTTTATTTTAATCCATGACGGAAGTCGCTTTAGAGGAAGATCGGGAGAGAAAAGGGCATTGATTTCGATGGGTTTTTTAAAGACAAAGTTTAGGAGTTCTGGATGTTTATTTTCAATAAAAGAAAAAAGCACACTCTCAATGATAAAAAGTAACTCCCCTGTAAAATGCGGAGGAGAATAAATCATATTAAAAAATGGTTTTTTAAAGTTAATGTCCTCTATGTGGATTTCATGAATCTCAAAAAAAGAATCGAGAACAAAACGCCACTCTTCTAGTTGATAATGGTGAAAATGCGCGAGCACCGTCAGATCAAGAGTGCTAATAAAGGATTGCTCATTAATTTCATTTTGATAGATGGCAATAGATAAAAGGCGATTTTTTATAAATGTCGATTTTTGAACAATAATGGGGGCCAAGTATTTAAAGTCTGTGATGTGAAATTTTAGTTTAATTCTCACGTGATTGACTCGCTAGAAAGAAGAATTCCGATAGAGGCCATGAGGCAATACAAAAGAAGATATTGGGCCGTTTTAGCAAGAGAGAGATTAAGATTTGAATCAAGCGGGCCATAAGCGATTCGTCTCCAGTGAGACATAAAGAGCAGAGGTAATAGAGCGGTAGGGAATAAGAGGTATAATTGAAAGTAAAAGCTGACTCCTATGATTAAAAGGGAGGAGCACAGAATGAAGCCTAGACATAAATTTCGTTGAAACGTTTCTCCAAAGTAAACAGAGAGTGTGCGTTTGTGAGAGGCTTTATCCGTTTGAGTATCTCTAAGATTGTTAATGGCCAAAATAGCGGCCGAAATAAATCCTGGTCCAAAACTCATCATTACAGACAGAGGGGAGAAGGAATGGGTCTGTAAAAAATTTGTTCCAGTGACAGCAATAACTCCAAAAAAAACAAAGGCCGCTACTTCTCCTAATCCATTATAAGAAAGGGGGTATGGACCTCCGGTATATCCATAGGCAAAATAAAGCGATAATGCTCCCATGATAATGATAATGGTTCCTCCTTTCCACATAAGATAACTTCCCAAAAAAAAGGCCAGACCCAAAAGAGTGAATAGGGCCATTTTCATTTTGTGAGGAGGGATGAGTCCTGCTTGCGTGACTCTTATTGGCCCTAGGCGCTGATTGGTATCAATTCCTTTTTGAGAGTCGAGGTAGTCGTTAGCAATATTCGTCGCCATCTGCAAAAGGAGAGCACAAAATAAGGTGAGAAAAGCGGTGAGTGGGTGAATCAATTGTTGTTCTTTATAAGCAATGCTAATCCCTAAGATGACGGGAGCGATAGAGGCAAAAAGCGTTTTTGGGCGAATCTCTAAGATCCAATGAGCGAACATAAACACATCTTTCGTTAAAGTTTTATGGTTTTTAATTCATCATATAACTCTTTTTTGGTTTTGTGATCAACAAAAATTTCAATCAAGCAGTGC
>JAGOVS010000044.1 GCA_018060625.1 Bacteriovorax sp.
TCCGAAAATGAGGAAGCCTCTTTTATTAGAGGAGGGAGCTTGCTAGAATTAGTAGAATTACTAATTCTAGGAACAAGTATGAAAATATGGATTGTGACACTGCTCTTTTTTAGCTTAACGGCCTGTTCCGGGGTCAAAATGATTTCGCCAGAAAGAAGCTTGGCGGAGAAAATTGATACATCAAAACTTTATAAACAGAGCTTTTTGCAAAAAATGAGTGAGATTAAGGAAAAATTTCATCAAGGGAAGTCTGAAATTGCCTTGAAGGAACTTGGATCCATGAAAGAAGAGACAATGAGTTCGGCAGAAAGAGGAACGAGGAAAAACCTAGTAGGAGTTATTAACTTCACTAGAAAGAATTACGATGTAGCAGCAAAAAATTTCGAAGAGGCCCTCTCTCTTTCAAAAGATGATCCGGGTTTAGAAGCACAAATTTACCTTAACCTCGGAAGTGCATATTATCGAATGAATCAAAATGAAAAAGCATTGGCCATTCTTGCTGCAGGTGACTTTAGGAATTTACAAGACACCGAGGCAAAAAAATATCACCAACTCTACGCGCTTCTTTCCCAGCAGTTGGGAAAGAAAGAGCAAACCCTTATGGCCCTGCTTAGATCTTTTCAAGACAAGAGGTCTGTGGCCGAATTAAAAAGTGACACTCGTTATCCTGAGGCGGAAGATTACTATTTTAAGATGACTTCTACGGAAAGAGTTCGTTTGTTAGAAGACTTTGATCAAGAAAAAAATTTAGCAGTACCTTATCTCGCCTACAGGGAAGCTGAAATTGCTTTCAAAGAAAGTGATAAAGAGAAAGTTTCTAACTTTACCTCTTGGATAGAAAAACGCTATCGCTCTAATGCAGAAATCATGGAATTGCTGAAGAATCTTGGAGTGAGAACTGGAAATGATAATGCAAAAATTGAACTTCGATACGTTGGAATCGCACTGCCTTTAACTGGTGAGAGAAAGGCCCTGGGAGAGCGGGCACTTGCGGGAATTGATATTGCTTTAGAAGAGTTGAGTGTAGATCCCACAAAGAAATATCGTCTGGAAATGAAGGACACACAGGGATCTTCGGCAACGGCCGCATTTGCTGTTAAAGATTTGATAGAGGTCAATAATGTTGCTGCAGTTATTGGAGGTCTTGTGCCTGCATCAGCGACAAAAGAATACCTTGAGGCTAAAAAGCACGGGGTTCTTTTTATTTCTCTCTCTCCTGTTTTTTTGCCAAAAGAAGAAAAAAATCATTTGCTTATAGAAATTCCAGCGTCTATCGAATCACAAATTAGTCATCTTTTTTCAGATAAAATGATAGCTAAAATAGGTAATCGTCCTGCGATCATTTATCCCAAAAATGATTTAGGTGAAGCTTATGCAACGGAGTTTTGGAGACGTTCAAAAAGACAAAATTTCGATGTCACGGGACTTATCTCATATGATAAAAATGCGACAGACTTTAGAGACCCGGTAAAAAATATTTTGGGAATTAAATTTACGAGGGAGAGAGAAGATGAAGCGGCAATCGTAAATGACATAGCAGCTTTGGAAAAAAATAAAAATATCAAACGTCTTCAGAACCTACAACCTCAGGTAGATTTTGATTGGGTTTTTGTACCAGGTTTACCAAGGGAAGTTGTTCAAATCCTACCGAATTTTAATTATTTTGATGCTTTTAATCTTACTTATGTTGGAGTGCCTAGTTGGAGATCAGAATTGATGACGAATGAAGGATACAGATATGGAAATGTGTATTTTATGGATGAAGCTTTTTCTTCTGAGGCTACCGAATTTTCTCAGAAATTTGTGACTAAGTTTGGCAAGCAACCTAAGTTTGTTGAAATGATTTCCTATGATGCTCTTAAAATCGTTTCTAATATTTTTGAAAATGATCCATCAATGTCAACTCGCCAAGATTTAGATCTCTCGCTTGGAAAAAAAGGAACTATCAAGGGAGAAAGTGGGCAATGGAAATTAGATGAGGATATTTGGATAAAAGATATGTCGACTTTTAAGATTAAACGCGATGGAGTTGAGGCAATATAAGTCAAAGCTAGCTCATTGACCAACTTTTTGAGTCGGTCAATGAGCTGGCCCTGGGTCACTATTTTTTTGCAGCAGTAATTTTTTTCTTAATTCTCAATTTTTTCTTCGCTTGCGCAGTTTTTCTTTTCATTTTTAGTTCACTTGCTTTTCTACCTTGGCCCATGGTCATTCTTCCTTTTTGGTCAGTTACTATTCAAGACACCCATAGTATTCAAAACACTCAGAGAAATCTAGTATTTAATTGTTGTATCCGCCTGAGTGAAATGATAAATTTTAAGACAAACGATTTAGTTTGACAGAATAGTGGATTTAACAATGAGTGTTGTAAAGAAAACTGCGTTAAAAAAAACAACGCAAAAAAGGTCGCGTAGCAAAACGCTGGCCAGTAATAGTGCAAAAAAACGCATTGAAGTCCTCAAAGAAATCGAAGATCTTAAAGAAAAATTGCGCGCTAGAAGAATTCACGGAAACGAAGAGAAAAGAAAAATTGCTCGAGATATGCTTGAGCGCTACACAGGGCATAACCTAGAAGATTTTCAAAAGCAAATTATCTTGACCAATTTTCACTATTACGTAGAGCGCTTCAACGCACTTCTTCCTGATAATCATTATACTCAAGGCTCGGCTTTTAAAGCATCTTCTTCTGCTAAGGCACAAGTCACCATTATAGAATTTGGTGTAGGCTCAGCGATGGCCGCCCTTATCGGAGAATTGCTTGCTGTTGTTGAACCAAAGGCCGTTCTTTTTTTAGGTTTGGCCGGTGGTGTTCATCCTTCGCTTGAAGTTGGTGATTTTGTTCTCCCTATTGCCTCAATTAGAGGTGAAGGTGTAACGCAACACTTTCTTCCTGAGCAAGTGCCCGCTCTCCCAACATTTAAAGTTCAAAAATTTGTTTCGCAAATCTTAGTAGAACATGGGTTAGAATATAGAACAGGAACGATCCATTCAACTGATTACCGTTTTTGGGAATTTGATGATCGTTTTAAGTTAAATTTATTAGAACAAAGAGTTCTTGCCGTAGAAATGGAAACAGCTGCTCTTTTTGTTTCTTGTTTTGTGAGTAAGGTTAATATTGGTGCCCTTCTTCTTATTTCTGATCATCCGCTCAAGCGCGGGGGAATCAAAACGAAGAAATCAGCAAAGGCGGTTTTTAGAAAATTTACCGACGTTCATATTGAGCTAGGTATTGAAGCTATGGCCGATATCGCAGAAAGAGGGGAAGCGATTAGGCATTATCAGTGGTAATTAACTAAGGAAGGAATAGCACTATGTTTAAGAGAGTTTTAGACTGGTTTTCAAATGATTTGGCAATCGATCTCGGTACTGCCAACTGTCTTGTCTATGCTAAAGATAGGGGCATCATCGTAAATGAACCTTCTGTCGTAGCTGTTCATCAAGGACCAAAAGGACATAATCGAGTGTTGGCTGTTGGGAAAGAAGCAAAAGACATGCTTGGTCGGACACCTGGTTCAATTAAAGCTATTCGCCCAGTAAAAGATGGAGTTATCGCTGACTTTGAAGTGACTCAAGCGATGATTAGATATTTTATTCAAAAATCACTAACGGGTTCTAAATTAATTAAGCCAAGAATTGTTATCTGTATTCCATTTGGGATTACTCAAGTTGAAAAACGAGCGGTTAAAGAATCAGCAGAACAAGCTGGAGCACGTGAAGTTTACTTAATTGAGGAACCAATGGCGGCAGCGATCGGGGCCGGTCTCCCGATTACCGAGCCTTCAGGGAATATGATTGTAGACATCGGCGGAGGGACGACAGAAGTTGCCGTCATTTCGTTAGGTGGGATTGTTTATTCGAAATCAGTTCGAGTTGCGGGCGATAAATTTGATGAAGCGATAGCGTCTTACATTAAAAAGAAATATTCTCTGCTTATTGGAGAGAGAACAGCTGAAGCAATCAAAATTGCGATTGGAAACGCCTATCCATTTGATGATGAAGTTAAAACTTATGAAGTCAAAGGGAGAGATCTCATTGCAGGTGCCCCAAAAATTATTGAAGTGACGAGTGATGAAATTAGAGATGCTTTGGCAGATCCAGTTTCAGAAGTCGTAGAGGCCATTAAAATTTCTCTAGAAAAAACGCCTCCAGAACTAGCGGCTGATATAGTTGATAATGGAATTATTTTAGCTGGTGGTGGCGCATTACTTGCCAATCTTGATGTCCTTATTAAAGAAAAAACAGGTCTTCCTGTTTCTATTGCAGAAGATCCACTTACTTGCGTAGTAAGAGGGTGTGGGAAAGTTCTAGAATCAATAGATCTTTTAAGACAAGTAACAATTAGCTAAGGCTTTAGCTGACATAAATAGGGTGCTTTCATGGTGGAAAGCTCACGAGCAAAAATCAATTTTATAAAACTGACCTCGAAAGAGCTATCTTCTAAGATAGCTCTTTTAGTTTCTAATCAAGACAGAGTTATTTTTTGGAAATCATCTCCTCGTTATTTCGAAGGAGGAGCAACTGCATTTTTGGTTAAAAACCGTATCGAATTAACCTTAAGTAAGGTATCGATTCCAATTCGCATAGCAGGGGATACCATTTGCTTAAATTTTGCCCTTAATGAGATTGAGTATTTTTTAAGGGGAAAGGTCCTAGATCAAAGCAGTACAGGTGATCAAATCACTGTGGAATTGGCCGATGAATGCTTTAGAGTTGAAAAGCGATCAAGGGAGCGACTTTTAACTTATCCAGTTTATGATGTTTACGCCTATTTAAAATTTCAAAAGGCGACTCAAGAAAATGTGATTTTATTTAACAAAAATGAGCAAAAATCGAAAGATTTTTTTTCAGTTATTGATAATATTCAAAAAAACAAAATTGCCTCATATTCGTCAGATTTGATGAGAGAGGAAGAAGAAGACATTATTGGTTTTCGAGTTGAAGACCTCTCGTCTAATGGCCTAAGTTTTTTTGCGAGCGTAAAAGAAAAAGAGCATGTTTTAGATGTGATTGAAAAAAAGAGTTTTTCTCTCGTTTTGAATTTTGAAATGCAGGTTTTTAATCTGGAAGAAGCGGTGATTGTCTATAAAATGAACTATATTAATCCCCAGTTTTCGGGGATACCTATGTACAAGGTGGGGATTAATTTTAAACATAGCCCTAGCTTGAAGAGAAAAATTGAAGATGTATCAGGCATCACAGTTGATCTAATTAATTACCAAAAAGAGTTTGAAGAGTTTATTAAAAATGAGTAAGTGTGCCCTTTTTTTATTATTTACTTTACTTGTTTCTTGTTCAACGACCAAGAGTAGTAAAGTTTTAAAGAAAGAACTAACAAGAGAAGAGGAGCATTTTTTCTACACAGATAAAAATGGTCAGTATCTTGCTAAAATATCTTCAGGATATAATAAAAAGGATCATAGTTATTTTTCCAAAAAATCGCTTGAAATTTCAGACAGAGTGGAAGACAAAATTCTGGAGCAAAGTGTAGTTTTGTCAGAGCTTGGAAGTATTAAAAAAAAGCGAACAATCTTAAGACCAAAGCTTTCACAGTACAATGTATGGTTTGAAGGGAAAAAATATTTCTCTGAACTTAAAATAAATCCTTCAAAAAAGGCCATTGATGTAAAAATGGTAAGCCCTGAAAAGCAATGGAATGGAACAAAACAAGTAAAACTTCCAAGTACAAAGGCACTCTATTGCTTTTTTTCTCAAGTAATAGAATGCGCTAAAGCGGCGGGGTTTCTATCGGAATCCATAAGAAAAGAAACAGGAACAATGAACTTCTATATTATTTGGGAAGGATATCCTTACCTGAATGAGACATTCAGTGATTTTCCCTCAGAACTTATTTCTAAAGCTCAATTGGAATATGATGGAAAGGTTAAAGATGATGAGAATAGATTTGATTTAAAGGTAGCAGGACAATCTATCTTTTTTATGGTTGATAAGGACCAACAAATGAAAAAAATGTTCTGGGTTTCACAGGGAATTTCGATGGTAAGCAAGCTAGCAAAAAGAACAAATGAGGATATGAAAAAAAAAGGAGAGAGCATTGAGTAAGTTAGGCAATAAATTTCTTTATGCGATTCTTACTATTTTTGTTGCCCTTACAGCAATTTTTTTTGTGATTCGCCTTTCTCCAGGAGATCCTGTTGAGACTGTTTTGGGCCAGAAGGCGACAGAAGAAGAAATCATAAAATTAAAAACCCAATTAGGGTTGGATCTTCCCATGTATTCACAGTACAAGATCTATTTAAAAGGTCTTCTGAGAGGAGATATGGGAAAGACTATTTTTGGCGCTAAGGATGTGAAGGGACTGCTTAAAGAGCGTATGAAGCCAACTATCGTCTTGGCTTCTATCTCGGTGACTCTTGCGGCAATCTTTGGAATTACCCTCGGGACTTGGGCCGGGGTAAGGAAAAATAAAGGCTTCGATAAATTCTCAAGAATTATTTCCTTATTTGCCCTCTCTTTTCCCATTTTTTCGTTAGCTCCCCTTCTTGTCCTCTTTTTCTCTATCAAGTTAAACCTTTTTCCAGTCTCTGAATGGGGAGATCTTAAGCATCTCTTTTTACCAATCCTCACACTTGTGATTCCACTTTCGGCCGTTATCATGAGAGTTACAAGGAATAAATATCTAGAAGAAGCTCATTCTCAGTGGGTAATGGTAATTAGATCCAAAGGCTTAACCGAGTTTTCTATTTTATTGAGAATTTTAAAAATTTGTTTACCGACAATTCTTAATGTTGTGGCCATACAGTTGTCTGTCGTCATTGCAGGAACAATGATTACGGAAACAATCTTTGATATTCCAGGGATGGGGTCATTATTGTTTGATGGTATTCAGAATAGAGATTATCCAATTGTTCAAGGTGTAATTGTTTATTCTACTGTAACTTATATGGTAATTTATTTTCTCATCGATTTCATTAATGAGAAAATTGACCCAAGGACTCAGTCATGAGTAAAAAAATAACAAATGAGATGAAGTGGGGAGGGAGCGTTTTATCCCTCTATGTTCTCTGGGCGTTTAGTTGGTTCGTCTATCGCTATTTTGTTAAAGGGACTCTTTTGAAGCCTTATACTCCAGAGTTGAATATGGAGCTAGAGCTGGTAATGCCCTTTAGCAAGGGGCTTGTTTTGGGCGCTGATTTGCTAGGAAGATCGTTGCTAGAAGTTCTCTCTGCAGGGTTAACTTATTCATTGACAATTTCTCTCATTGTCACGGTTGCAACAGCATCAATCGGCATTTTTATGGGGTATATGGCAGTCAAAGCACCGAGCTGGTTTAAACTTGCTTTTGATTTACTCATAAATCTTATTTTTATTTTCCCAAGCATACTCATCGCCATAATGATTATGGCCGTAACTGGGCAATCAATGAAAGGATTAATCTTTGCACTCATTATAACGGGGTGGCCAGGATATGCCAAAATTGCGAGGGGAGAATCAAAGCGCGTACTTTCTTTGACATATGTTGAAGGCGCAAAGGCCATAGGAATTGGTGAAATCAGACTCTTTTTTAGAATTATCATCCCGGCGATTTTGCCAGTAATGATTGTCAACATGGTCCTGGGTATTAGTGGGGTTATTATAAGTGAAGCGGCCTTAGGATTTTTAGGTTTAGGGGCCAGTCCCTATTCTTGGGGAGCAATGCTTTCAGCGGCAAAAACGGTTTTACTAGAAGCTCCACATATTGCAATGATTCTAAGTCTAACGATGGCCGGTTTAATTATTGGTTTAAATTTGCTAGGTGATGGATTGAGAGATTATCTCGACCCAAAAGAAAATTAAAAAGGGATTTTTATGACTCAATTAGGACAACTCGTTTTTACAGGATTAAGTGGACTAACCCTCTCTGATGATGAGAAAAAATTTATTGAAAAAGAAGATATCGGTGGCGTAATTCTTTTTTCAAAAAATTATGAATCCCCCGCTCAGTTAGCAGAGCTAGTCAATAGTATACAAGTACTAAGAAAAGAATATCCTCTTTTTATAGCAACCGATCATGAAGGAGGGAGAGTTGTGAGATTTAAAACTCATTTTTCCCAATTTCCACCAATGCTAGATATCGCCAGACTTGATTCTCCTAAGTTGATTTTTGATGTCGCAACGATTATGTCTGAAGAATTATTGGCCTGTGGGGTTAACTTAAATCTCGCTCCTGTATGTGATATTTGGAATAATGATCAAAACAAAGTTATTTGGGACCGGGCCTTTGGGACTCATCACGAGGCTGTGTCTAAGTTTATTTCATCTATGATTAGAGGATTTGAGACAAGTGGACTTCTCTCTTGTGCGAAACATTTTCCAGGTCATGGAAATACAATTAAAGATTCCCATTACGACTTACCAATTGTGAAAAAACCCTTGGAACAAATGAGGGCAGAGGAATTTCAGCCATTCATTAAAGCTGTAAAGGCACGTGTTGATTTTATAATGATGGCCCATATAATCGTTGAAGAAATAGATCCAAATCTTCCTTGCTCACTCTCTCCAATTGCTCATGAAATTCTTAGAAATGAATTAAAATATAAAGGACTAATTCTCTCCGATGATATGCAAATGAAGGCCATTACGGATCATAGAGGAACAGGCGAAGCAGCCATGATGGCCATTAAGGCCGGTAGCGATTTGGTCGAGTATCGAGATATGGAGGAGGCTGTGCTGGGCCTAGAGGGATTAAAGAAGGCTTATAAAGATAAGACGATTAAAGGTCATGACTTTACTGATAGGCTCTTAAGAATTGAAGAAACAAAAAAGAGATACTTTACAGATTACAAGCCTATTTACGTACCTGATATAGAAAAAAAGTTCAATCGCAAGATAACTGTTCAGTTTTTAGAAGAAATGAAAAGAAATATTTCCGATAGAATTGCTCGGAAAATTTAGGGGATAATATTTCCATATCAATGAGAGCTCAATGAAATTTTCTTTTATCTGATATCATAAAGTTATGATGGGGATATAATGAAAAAAGTCTTAATGGGCTTATCTCTTTTTTTATTCATGGTGTATTCAGGCATACTGGGTGCTATTGAATTTACAGAGTTGTCAGCTGATGGAAAATTTCAAGTTTACAAAGAGTCATGTGATCATGATCAGATGGCCAATTGTTATCAGCTTGCACTTTGGTATAAAGAAAATCCAAGAGTTGATCCAGTTGAAAATAGAAGACTTAAGTCTTTAATTGAGTCGACGAAAGAAAAAAGAAAAAAACTCAAAGAGGCAGATGAAGGAGCGGACCTTGAAGAAGAGGAGCTCCAGAAAATGCGTTTGGCGATTGCGACTCTTAGCGAAGAGGGGCAAAAGAAATACGCAGCAGACAAATACTCTGAATTTCTGACGACGGCGTGTACTGGGAAAAGAAGGAATGCCGATGGAGAATTTGAGGATCAAGATAGCAATAAAGATATAAAGATTGAGAAGGTTGCTTGTAATGAAAGAGATGGGAAAAATAAGAATGAGGCCACTGGACTTCTCTATTACTCAGCACTTATTTTAATTGGGTTAGCCGTTTTTTTAATTGCGAAGACAGTTTTCCAGGATGAAGATCAATTTCAAGCTCAAGAAAAATTAGAAGATGGCAAAGGGAAAGATGACATAGCGAAACATGGAATAATTCTTCGTTATTCTCGCCCATTTTTTAAAAGATTCTTTAGTCCAATCGTTTCAGGAATGAAAAACAGAAAAATCTTTAAGGAAAAATACCGAAGAAGTTTAGCAGCTGCTGGATTGACTAATATTCTTACTCCTGAAGATTTTTTTGCTTTTAAGCTGTTTTTGATTATTGGATTCCCGATTGTCTTTGTCATCTTAAAGATTTTTCTGGAAGCAGATTGGAGCTTGACCCTTACTCCTGTTATTGCAAGTGTAGGATTTTTTTATCCTGATATTTGGATAAAGGGGAAAATAGAGCAGAGACAAAAAGAAATTATTATGAGTATGCCTTTTGGCGTTGATATGTTGGCGCTTTCAGTTGAGGCTGGATTGGATTTTGTCGCCGCGATGGCGAAGGTTAATGAAAAGGCCAAAGCAAATGCTCTTACTGAAGAGTTTGAAAATGTTATTAGAGAAATTAAGATTGGAGCGAGCCGGGCAGAGGCTTTGAGAAATTTTGCCTGGAGAGTGGATCTCATTCAAATATCCTCATTTTGTGCAACTCTCATTGCGGCCGATTCTGTTGGGGCCTCTATTGGGCCAATACTTAAGTCTCTTGCTTTAGAGATACGTCAAAAGAAATCATCTGAAGTTGAGAAGGCCGGAGCTACTGCTGCCACAAAAATTCTATTCCCAATGATGTTCCTTATAGTGCCCTCCGTTTTACTCATTGTTTTTGCTCCTATTGTCCTGGAGGCGTTGAGTGCAAGATAAAAATTTTGTTCTAAGAGACAATGATCGAGAAATAATTTGTAATAAAATAGTTGTTGCTGATCAACTTATTGATCGTTTGAAGGGGTTAATGTTTTCCCAAGAACTTCCTGATTGCGATGGTCTACTCATTCGGCCATGCAATTCAATACACACATTTTTTATGCTTTATGGAATTGATGTTTTATTTTTAGACAAAAATTTTAAAGTGATACATGTTAAATATAATTTGCGCCCCTGGAGAATGACATGGCCGTATTTTAAGGCGGAACAAGTTTTAGAAATGAAAGAGGGGACATTGAAAAAGGGAATAAGGGTAGGAGATCAATTAGAGGCAGTATGTACAAATTAGTTGTAGTCGGTGGTAAATTAAGGGGAAAGGAGTTTATTCTCAAAAGTGGGGACAATACTCTTGGGCGTGAGAGCACCTGTGATATTCATTTTCAAGTCGAAGGTGTGTCGAAAAAACATCTTACAATTACGGTAACGGATGACATACTTTACGTTCAAGATACAGGGAGTGCTAATGGAACTTTTCTTAATGGAAAGATCATTAAACGCGCCACTGTTAAAGGTGGAGATAAGATTGGACTCCCTAATGCCATATTGCAAGTTGTTCAAGTTCAAGAAAAAAAAATCATAATCCAAAAAAAGGTCATCCATCAACGTGAAAGAGAAGAAACGATTGATGATCTCTTAAAAGGAGGATCTCCTCCTGACAGCCTTATTGGAAAAGCCTTTTGGGTTTTCAAGTACAAATTTATGCCGTTTCTTCATGGAATAAATCAAGAGTATGAGTGGCGAGTTCTTTTGGCCATTTTTACAGCGCTCTTTGCCTTATCGACCATTACATTAACGATTTTTCCAGTCCTTCAAGATTCTAAAGAAATACTCATTAATGAAATTGCAAATCGAGGAGCTCATTATGCAGAAGAAATTGGACGAATTAATGCTGTGGCACTCGAGCAAAAAAACTTAGAGAGAATTGATACTACGTTTCTTGATAATGAAGACGGGGTTGTTTCGTATGAATTATTTGATCTAGAGGGAAGAATTGTGCGTCCGATTTCTCGTTTAAATGAATACACTAATGACCCCTTTTCCGTTCAAACGAGAGAGTGGGCCACTCGTAATAAAGATAGTAAGTTGGTTAAAAAGCAACTGCTTGAAAATGGTCAAATTGGGATAGGGAAAAAAATATTAGCTTACAATTCAAAAACAGGAACACCTGAGCAAGTAGGCATTATTGCGATTCGTTTTGCCCCTCGAACTTTGGCCGTAGAGGCAACAAAGAGCTCTAAGCTTTACCTTGAATCATTAATTACTTCATTGTTAGTTGCGATAATTTTTTTCGGGATTGTCTATTATTTAACTCTTCGGCCGATTGAAGAATTCCGCTATCAAATTGAAGAGGCTTTACGAGGAAAAAGAAGAAGTATCGAAAGCAAGTTACTGTTTGAAGAATTGGGACCGGTCAAAAATGCGATTAATACCGGACTTCAACGTATACGGGAATTACAACGTGACGAATCTGAAATGGATCCAAATGATCTTGAGGGAGATGAGTCTTACGTGAACACATTGGTAGAGTTCATGCAAGGAGCCCAAGGGCCAATTATTGTTTTAAATTCGAGTAAAAATCTTATCAAACTTAATCCCCAGGCGGAAGATGTTTGTGGGATACGTCTGTCCATGTCAGAAGGAATGAATATTTTAGACATTACGAAGGAAAGAGGATTTGCAGCAACGTTGATTGAGCTTTGTGATAGCTCTGCAAATAATGGCGGCACCTCACAACAAGGGCATTATGAGTTACAAGGGAAGCAATACAATATTTTTACGACTTCACTTATGGGGAAAGATGGATTTGCCAAAGGGTTTTATATCTCTTTTGTGTTAGATGCTTAAATAAAATATGAACAGATCAATAAACGTAAGAATCACCACAGAGTTAAAAGCCCCCAAAGAGCCTGGGACTCACTTTCGTTTTCTTTGCATGACTGGTCCAAACAAAGGAAAGGTTTATTACCTGACTGGGAAAAGAATTACCATTGGCCGAGGCGAAGAAGCTGATATTCAAATTGTAGATACAAAAATTTCTAGGGAGCATGCGGAGCTTTCTTTTGCTAATGGCGGGTATACCATTACGGACCTAGGTGCCCAAAATGGAATCATTGTAAATGATTCCAAGATAAAGCAGAAGAGTTTGATTGATAATGAAAAAGTAGTTATTGGACAGACGGTTTTTAAGTACAATGTGATTGAAGTTTTTAGTGCTGATTTAACCTCGCTAGAAGATGAGTTTGACAATTCTAAATCAAAAGAATCAACTCAAGTTTTAAAAATGAGAGGGCAGCAGAAAATTAAAAACATGGACATGTTTGCAGGTGGAAGTCAGGGTAATTCTACTCCTCAGAAAAAAGGTGGATCAAAAATTCTTATTTTTGGTATTGTTATCGCTGGTGTGTTGTTTATTTTACTTGATAATAACGATGGTCAAAATAGTAACAATAATTCTCGAAAAACAACGAGTTCTACAAGTTTTGACAGGGATTTTGATCAGATTGCGGTTAAGAAAATTAAACAAGAAGACGCAGACGTTAAAAGAAAGCTGGAAAGTCTTATTCATAGTGGAAGGCGCGAGTTTAGTGAGGGTAATTATTTTAGGGCCATTGAGGATTTTAGATTAGCTCTGCTTATTAGTCCGAATAATGGGCATGCCAGTTTTTATCTCTCAAAAGCAAAACAAAGCCTAGACGATGATATTAAAAAAAACTTTGAAAAAGGGAAGCAAGAGTATGAGTCTAAGAAGCTTCAGTCTGCTGTTGTTTCCTATTGTAGTGTCGTTCAGTTAATACAAAATTATCCCAATGATGAAAGATATAAAAGTGCAATGTTGCAAATAAGTGCCATTGAGTCAGAGTTGGGGATGGAGAAAGGTGAAATTAAGTGTTTCGAAGCGCAATCAGCCGATTCAAAAAATTGATTTAGGCAGAGACGTATTGGCCATTGATTATTCAGAAACAATTTTTTTGATTGGAAGGTCAAAAGATTGTCATGTTGTTCTTGATGATAAACAAATATCAAGAGAACACGCACGCCTTATACACAAGAATGGAAAATGGTTTGCGGAAAAGACTTCTGATGAGAATACTTGTCTTTGCAATGGAGAAGACTTTAATCGCATAGAGCTTGAAAATGGAGACACTCTCTCGATTGGCCCGTTTAGTTTGTCAGTTGAAATAGAACAGGGGGCCTTGAATTCATTTACACCATCTTTAGAGAGCCCCGCGCAGTCAGAAGAGCAATCAAATAAGCTGAAAGCAGAAGTACTTCCAGATATAGAAGAAAAGAATTCTCTGAATGATGCTGATGCCACTAAAGAATTAATTGAAATGAACAATAGCGATGGTTCGGTCGAGCTGTTAGGTAATTTAACAGGTGAAATTGCCCCTCCTGCTGATTTTCAAAGCTTGGATGGACCGGAAAAAAATGAGGATTCTGATTTCGGATTCAATGAACAGATTTCTTACGATGAAGATAAGAATAGGGATGTAGAGTCAGATGCAGTAAATTCTAGTGTAGATCTTGGAGGTGATTCTGTTGAAAATCAATCTTACTCATTAGAAAATATAGATAATGCAACTGATGATGAAAGCACGAAAGTCATTCAGTCCTTTGCTAAAGTACAATTAGAGCTTTTTGGAGAAACTGCACCTTATGATAAATACCTCCTTGAAGCGGGCAAGACTTATATTGGTCGTGATCCGGCAAAATGCCAAATTGTATTAAATGATACTGAGGTCTCTTCTGTACATGCTGTGATTACAAAAAATAACATTATGATTCAACTTGAGGATCTTAATTCATCTAATGGAACGCTACTCAATGGAGATAGAATCAATAAAGCAGTGCTTGGCCATAATGACGAGTTTGTCATCGGAGGAGTTACTTTCACTGTAAAATTCAAATCTGATTTCCTTAAGGAAGAAAGTGCAAGACTCATGGCGGTTGATGAAAATCAAACGATGGAAGTTGAAGAAGTTGTAGAGATAGAAGCAGGTGAAGGCGAGCACCTTAATGCGTTGGGAGAAGTCGTCAGTGATGCTCCTGAAGAAAAATCCATTATAAAAAGAATATTTAAAGATGAAGAGAAAAGAAAAAAATTAATCTATGGGGTAGTGCTGCTTGTTGGTGCTTGGTTTATGTTCGGTGACGACAGCTCTAATAACCCAGCACCTGCCCCAAAGGCAAAAAAAGAAGCGCCTAAAAAAACAGAGTCGGATTCAATAAATAAAAGTACTGGTAAAAAATTATCAGAAGAAGAGAAACGAGCACTTTCTGCTCGTTATGAAATTGGGAAAAATCATTTTAATAATGGTCGATACCGAGATGCTTTGGATGAGTTGCTTAAGGTTTCAGCAGTTGACCCTCATTTTAATTCCTCGTTACAATCCTTAATAGCACTTTCAAAAGAAGGACTTAGCAAGCTTGAAGAGCAAGAGCGAAAACGTTTAGCAGAACAAGCGGCCGCAGAGAGAAAAATTAAGATTAAGGAGTTAATCGAGAAAGCAGCAGAGTATGTCAAAGAACGTCGAGTAGAGTTGGCCCAGGATATTTTTAATGAAATTGCCAAGCTTGATCCTGAAAATATTGAAGTGACAAGAATGAAGCTAGAACTTGAAGACTGGCAGAAAGAGAAGTTGCGTAAGGAGCTTGAAGAGGCAAGTAAGAAAAAAGCGAGAGAGGATAAAGTTGAAAAGCTTAAACCAGGAAAGGCCTTATTTCTACAAAAGGAATGGTTTAAGAGCATTGGAAAGTTAGAAGAGTTTTTAAGAATTAAGGATATGGATGAGGACTTAATTAAAGAAGCTACTGAAATGTTGAAAACATCAAAAGATGAAATTAATGCGGCGGTATCCCCACTAATTGGGAAGGCTAAATCTCTAATGGAAGGGCAAGACTCAAAAGGAGCCTATGAGGTCTATCAACAAATATTAAAAGTAGAGCCTTCTAATATTGAAGCTCTTAATCAGGTTTCAGAGATTAAAGAGCAACTAACCAATAAAGCAAGAAAAATTTATCGGGAAGCTATCATTTCTGAATCACTAAGTCTCTTTCAAGATGCCAAAGAAAAATTTCAAGAAGTTCAGCAAGTGTCCCCTGTAGACAGTGACTATTATAAAAAAGCATCTGATAAATTAAAAGATTATTTGGAATAATGATGATTGAATTAAAAAGTTATGGACTTCATACGCACCAAGGACCACATCTCAATTTAAACGAAGATTTGGCAGAGGTTGATTTGGTGAATAATCTCTACTTCTTAATTGATGGTTTTGGTGGTTCGAACATTGGGGATCGTGCGGCACAAAGGATTAGAGATTCTTTAAAGCAAGCTTACACAAAAATCGCCAAGGATCCCGATTCAACACTTCCATTTTTTTATAGTCATAAATATCTCATTGAGGGAAATGCCTTGATCAATGCATTTCATGTGGCACATCGAAACGTTTCAAGAGACAACGAGAATAAAAGTATGAATAACCGAGGAGGAGGGTCAGTTATCAGCGCGGCCCTTTCTGAAAATATGTTGACTCTTGCTTCGACAGGTAATTGCTGTGCTTATTTATATAGAAAGGGGACATTAAGCCTTGAGATTCAACCTGACTCGCTAGGGAGCGTGAGTCGTGATCGCTTTTCCTCATTTTTGCATACGGCCCCAATGAGTGGAATAGGTCTTTTTGAAGATCTTCATTATCAAGTTAGGGAGTTAAAAATTGCAGAAGGAGATTTGGTTTTATTTTTTACAGATGGAATCTATTCGAGAGTTGAAAGTGACGAGATTAAATATATAATTGAGAATAATCGAGAGAGTGAAGTTGATATCATCAATGAGCTGGCAAAGCTTTCTAATGAAAGAGGAAATTTGGATAATCAGTCCGGACTTGTTCTTCATTTTTAATACGTGATCAAATTAGTAGGGAAATCAAAAAGAAAAATAGCATTGATTAAGACTTTCTTTTAGTTGAGAATAGATCAAGAGGATGGGGTAAAATGACTTCAAGAGTTTTAATTGCAGATGATAGTTTAACAATTCAAAAAGTAATCGGCATAACTTTAGCAAACAGTGGTTATGATCTTGTTGAGTGCCTAAATGAGTCCGATCTAATAAAAAAAATTCACGAAAATTCTTTTGATCTTATTCTTTTAGATTTTAATCTTTCAGATTCAAAGACGGGTTATGAGCTTGCCAAACTAGTTCACCTCGAATTGCCCAATGCTGCTATAGTTGTCATGCTTGGTACTTTTGACACTGTTGACGAAGGTCAATTTGCAGTTAGTGGTATTAGTGACAAAATTGTTAAACCTTTTGAGAGCACTAAGTTTATAAAAAAATGTCGTGATCTTTTAGAAGGAGGCAGACCTACGGTGTCTTCTATTTCTTCGGAAATTTCTTCTGAGAATTTATATAGTAAAGGTGATGATGTTGATCAATGGCGTGTGGACGCTCCGCAGGTTCATTCAAATGATCATGATGAACTATTGACCGACAACGTGAATCATGAAGACAGGGCCCTGGATCCTTTATCTAGCGAGATAGAAGGTTGGGGATTTGGTCCAAGTCATTCCTTGGAAGAAAAGTTTCAAAAAGTTTTCCCTCCATTGATAGAGGAGTCCTCAGAAGATGTGGGAGTAGTCGAAAGATTGCATTCTTCTTCTCGATTTATTCAAGATGCAGATTCAGATGAAGAAAAGCAAGACTCAGAAGAAACACAGCCTTCATTTCATTTACCACAAGAATTAGATAGAAACATCCTGAATACAATTGACGACGATGTTTCAGCAGAATCATTTTGGGCCGTGGATGAGGTTATACCTAAGAAGTCTGAAGAAGAGCGAGATATTGGAAAAACTCATCTGAATGAGGTGACAGCAGATTTAACCTCCCACGTGCAAGCATTTAGGAAGCACGAGTTGCCAGAGGAAGTTGTAATACGAAAAGAAGAGAAATTAGAACTCTCTTCTCAGGTAAATCTTGACGAGTTAGTGGATAAGTTAAGGTTGAGTTTGAGACCAATGCTTGAAGAGATGGTTAAGGACTTTTGTCGCCAAAATGCGGAGAAGGTTGCATGGGAAGTCATTCCAGACCTTGCCGAGAATTTAATTCGTAAAGAGATTAAAGAAATTTCAGAATCCATCAAACATTAATTGATTATTGATAAAGAACTTGAAAGAAAATGATGAATGGTCGCGTTTATTTCCACTAAGGCTTCACCGTTTGATCCAATTCCTCTAAAAAATCCAATAAATTCTCCCTGGTCTTCTTGTATAAGCACTTTCATGTTGAGATGAAAGCATGATTGATTGAAGTCACGACGAAGTTCATCTTGGTTAATATAACGGTTTTTAAGTAAGTAGGAGTAAAGATCTTTAGAAATATTTTCTTGATCTATATCAAGCAATTGAAGTTCCGGAAGAATGGCCGCGACTCCTAGAGGATAGGCAAGGGACTGAGGAGGTGGGAGTATTTTCCCTAAGTTGAGACCAATTCCCGCGATGACATTCTGAGCATCTATGTATTGAGATAAAATACCTCCACATTTTTTTCCTTCTCTCGTTAAAAGATCATTTGGCCATTTTAATTGAATTTTTTTTTGAAATCGGTCTTTAATGAATCGAGTGACAAGTAGGCCGATTTCAATAGGGGTCATAGTTGGAACACAGTTGGGTTTTAGAGTGAATGACATTGCAAGAGCGTTGGGGAGGGTTTCCCAAGCATTTCCTTTCCTTCCGACTCCAGCGGTTTGATTTGTTGCTGAAATAAGAATGTTATTATCAAGGGTCTTGAGCTCTTCAAGTTTTTCTTTAAGAAAAGCTTGAGTGGAATCGATACTTCTAAAATGCTGGTGGTACATGTTCTCTCTCTTTTTACTTTTCAAGCTAAAGAATATTTGAAACTATTTTAAGATGAAAAAAATCATTTTAATTGTAGTCTATTTGTTTACGTTCAAAGCGTTTGCCTATTCCCCCTTCTGGCTAGGAGTAGGGAATACGACCCATAATTTTTTAACTGCTCAACGAGATACCAAGGGTGCAACTAAAGTTGTAGAGTTTGCTCCTACTATTTTGCTGGGGATGACAATTCCATTTTTATACTCTGGAATGTTTCTCTCTCCAGGAATTGGTTTTTCAAAGTTTATAACAGAAGATAAGACTTCTAAAAGTGAATTTATCTTGCAATATCACTTATCTCAAACAATTTTTTCATCTATCCAGCTTCATTATGGTTTTTCAAATTATTTAACAAGAATTGGTGGTGATGGTAGTGATGTTAGTTTGAATAATGGAACTGGGACTTCAACGTTTTATGCTCCAAAGGAAACGAAAACCTCTTATACAGCGTCTTTAGATCTTGCTCCTGAGTTTGTTATTAACTCTCAATTTGCTGTTAAATTGCAGTTTTCATTAATGCGTTTTTTGAGCAGCGAACGCAGGAGAGTTTCACACTTGTTGACAGGGACTTACTTCTTTTAGGAATTATATGAAAACTTTGCTATTTTTACTGATCCTGGTTTCGTTTAAGGTTAATGCATGGACGATTGCAAATTCGAGTCGATCGGGGTTTCAGGGAACAAGCTCTATAGATGTTTATATAGCAGCGGATTCTTGTCCGAATGCAAATCTTACGGCTTCAAGCATAGAGGCCCTTGCTCGCGACGCCGTCGAAGAGTTCTGGGATAAAGTTTCTACAAGTTCCCTAAAATTAAATATTAAATCAATTACAACGACCTCTTTAAGTGGAGATAC
>JAGOVS010000186.1:0-3033 GCA_018060625.1 Bacteriovorax sp.
GGTTGGTATTTCGTTTCATCAAATTTGCAAAGCCCTGCGGCCACAATTCCCATATGACGAATTTCAGTGTGCGATATTCCCGATCCATTATTTAAGAGACCTTCTCTTAATTCGGACAAGTTATTCCCCATAGGAGAAGTCAGTCCAATGCCAGTAATCACGATTCGTTGATTGTCTGATTTTTTCATTAGAGCAGTCCTTTAAAATTATTTTTAAAACGTTCTGTAAAATTTTCTTTTATAGTATGAGTGAAATCAGCGATAGGCGCCGAAGAACTAGCAATAAGTTCGAGGGCCTTAGGCAAACGCTTGATCATCGCATCGTACTGAGCGGCGTAATGCTCATGACCTTCGCGGGATTTATTTTGAGCAATGGTAATCACAAAACTCATGACTGATTGAGCGATCTCACAAGTACTAATGATGGATTGCATGCGTTTTTTGCGGGCCAAATTTGCTTCTCCGCTCGAGCGATCGAGAACTCGTTGGGCCATATTTTTAAAATCATTGATGTACTCTTCTTCGCGTTTTCTAAAAACAGAAGCGACTATGCTTAAAGAATCTTCTTTGGCCGAATGCACTTTTGCTTTTGAATTGTCGCGTTGATCTCTGGTTTCAATGGCCCCAAAATGGGTGAGGGTTTTTAAAGAAAGAGAGATGGCACTTTGAGAGAGATTGAGTGTTTCTTCAATTTCTTCGGAGGTGAGGGGCTTTTGCGCCAGGACTAAGAGGCCAAAAACAGAGCCATCGATACGCTTAAAACCAATGCGACTAAAAAACATTTCAAAATGAGGAAGTTCTTTTAATAGCTCTGCTTCAATCATGTTTGCGCTCGAATTTATTCATTTATTACAAAAATATAATAAATAGAATATTTGCGATTTATGCTGAAAAAGTCCAGTAGAATGTTACTATTTAAAGCGCTATGATTGTTTTTTTACAAACGATGTGATGAAAAGGGGAGGAATCTATGAGCTCAAAAAAAATTTTATTCGCGGCCGCTTTGGCCGGTCTTGCTCTTGGCGCAACGGCAGCGAGTGCAGGAGTTGCTTCAAGTAAAGAGGCAGAAACGACGGAAGGTCAATGTTATGGAGTGAATTCTTGCAAAGGAACATCTTCTTGTCATACTGAGAAAAATGCATGTGCTGGTCAAAACTCGTGTAAAGCAAAAGGCTGGCTGATGATGTCCGAAAAAGCATGCAAGGAAAAGAAAGGCACGTTTAAAAAGTCTTAAGATCTTACATCGAGAGTCGCAACTCTTTATCGTTGCGACTCATGCGATGTGAGTTTATTTAAAGGTTATTCATTAGCCGTCGTATTCTTCTATATCTGAAACACTTCCAGAGTCACTATCGTCAATGATAGGTGGTGTTGGGTTACTAGGCGTTGATAGTGGAGGCATGATCGATTCTTCCTCATCAGGGAGATCGTCCTGGGCCATTACTTTTTGTGGTGCAATGCTAATCACCATCGCCATAAGGATAATGAAAGAAAAATAAGTAAAATATTTAGTTTTTAGCACAAGGGCCTCCCTTTATGTTCCTAATATCACTATAGCAAAAGCTGCGAGCAGAAGAAACATTAAAAATTTCACCAAACAGTTGATTTTCTAGTGATTATTCTTAAATTTTTAGTCTAAGATAGGTCTGTAACAAAATAGTGTTGTTTTCTATAAAGGGGTCGATCTACTTATGGGCGGATTTAAAGACGATATTGATGATCTAGAAGAAGAATTAGGGCTGGGTGGCGATAGTGATGAGGGAGATGATTTCTCCTATGAAGAAGATGAAGATGGGAAGCCCTCTGGGAAAAAAAGCAAACCTGAAGGATCAAGTTTTAATCGCGACAACTATTATTTTTATAAAGATAAATTAGTTCAGCTTTCTGGGACGATTAGGCCAAAAGAGCGCTCTAAAGAAGGGGCCGTTGTTTCACTTGATTTTAAAACAGACGATAAAATCTATAGTGTTGTTATGGATGATATGGGCAAAAAACTGACGAAGTCTTGTTTCCAAGAATTGCTTGTGACTGGTCTTGTAAGTAAGATTACTGAAAAAGATTACACAATTGCGATTAAAACGTATATTTAAACGAATCAAAATGATGAAAGTTGGGTCTGGTATCTAAGTGATCTAAGGCCCAATAACTCATCTGACCTTTTTTGTCTTGAATGACACTTGTAAGCCCTGCACAGAGAGTGTGTTCCCCATCAAAAAATCCTTTCGGAAACTGATTCTTTTTTATTTCAGTGAAAAGAAGAAAATGATCAAGCGATAAAAGAATTTCCGTGTCTGGACGCTGCATTGGTTCCCATTCACAGAGGGGTTCACCAGGGCGTTTGAAGTAAAAACAATTCCACTCAAACGCTGCAGAGAAATTAAATTCAACGTACGCACTTTCTTCATTTTTTAAAAAGAATTCAAAACAAGTCTTTTCCCAGAGCTTAATCACTCTTTGTTTATTTGGAGTGTTTGTGCCTAACTGGACGAGCTCAAGTCCCTCTCGGATTCTGAAACTTAAAAAAAGGGATTCATTGTTTTGGTGAATTTCACAATGAATAACAACTGACGGTGCATCTTTTAAATTGAAAGGGACAAGGGTAAATTTTGCCATAGTTTTTTCCAAAATCTAAGAGGAGTCAAGAACCACTGTCTTGCTTCTGAAAGTATAATAAGTATGAAATTATATTTTATTCTTTTATTTATTATGGCCCTATTTGTCTCTAAGCTCAATGCTCTTGAGAGAATTGCTGAGCTAAAGCAGATTAGGGTTATTGTGAACCAGGCCAGAGCTGCAGATAAGGCGTTAGAGGCACAAAAAAAAGGCCAACAAGAGCTTGGAGGCCCCCTTCCTCAAAGTGAATATCAATTGATTTATTCAGAGAGTCTGCCTTATGAAAAAGACTGTCAAAATTGTCCGAGTCATCTTAAATTGTCCTCTCAGATTCAACACATTTTGTCTGAATCAAAAAGTGAAGATGGGGCAACTCCTCTGTCTGATCAGTTGCTTGTGGATAAATTGAAACTGCTGCATC
>JAGOVS010000186.1:3133-4904 GCA_018060625.1 Bacteriovorax sp.
TATGCCAATTCTAGGGGGGCGTGTTTATGGAGATGCCCAGTCTGGAACCAAGGAAGAATCCGTGCGACTGACACTGACAGGTAACGATAGAGATTATCTTAAATCCGAGTTTCGAAGAACAAGTGGAGGTCAAGAGAGCTGGTACGTGGCCCATGAACTCCAACCGATTCCTGCAACTCTAACGGCTGGCAAAGATAACGAAAAAAGATATATGAGTCTTCAAAAAAAGATGTCTTTTGGAAAAAAATTAACAACCGTATTAACGGTAAAAGTCGAAGAAGGATCTGGGACGACCGTTACTTATCAGGCCGACTATCCTTTATAAAAAGCACATTAGATCTCTAAGAGAATAGGGCAATGATCACTTCCTAAGACTTTTGTGAGGTGTTCCACTCTGAGCACTTTTTCTAACATTTTTTGGGTCGAAAAAAAGTAATCCAGCCGCCATCCAATATTGCGTTCCCTGCAATCTCCCCTATAAGTCCACCATGTATATTGATTTGGAACTTGAGGGTGAAAATGTCTGAAGACATCCGTAAGGCCTCCAGCAATCACTTCGTCAATAAAGGCCCTCTCGCTAGGAAGAAACCCGGTTGTTTTAGCATTGCTTTTAGGATTGGCCAAATCCATTTCGGTATGAGCTGTATTGATATCCCCGGTGATAATGATTTCTTTTTTACTTTTTTGATGAAGCTCATGGGCAAGGGAGATGACTTTGCGAGAAAAATCGAGTTTATAAGCGACTCGGGAATGATCGCGTTGCCCGTTAGGAAAATAACCATTCATAAAGATGAAATCTTGAAACTCACACCAAATAAGCCGACCTTCATCATCTTCGTCATGATCTATTAGTCCTCGATGAATGCTCATGACGGAATTTTTAAGTTCTTTTTTAATTAAAAGAGCTGTTCCAGAATATCCCTTTTTTTGGGCCGGATGGAGATAGACATCATACAGATCGTCCCAAGTGCTTATGAGGTGCTCAACATCACTTTGAGTGGCCTTTATTTCCTGTAAAGCAATAACATCAGGTAATAGTGTTCTAAACCAAGGCTCAAAACCTTTTGTAGCGATAGAGCGTAAACCGTTAACATTCCAGCTGATTAATAACATTGTTTAATCCTCAAGTTTTACTATTCAATTTTTTACCACTTTATTGAAATTTTATTTAAGTTATCTCTCATTAGTGTTAAGGTAGTCTAAAGATTGCTTTCTTAACAAATCGGAAAGTCTTTCGAGTTATCAATAAAACAACGAAACCAGTTTATAAAGGGGTATTTATGAGATCATTTAAAAACATCGCCACTTTAGTGAGAACAAAGCGAATTGGACACCCAAAAAATTACTCCCAGTCCGACCTATCTCTTCTTTTAGGTTATAAAAATGGCCAGTTCATCTCCAACGTTGAGCGGGGTCTTTGTAATGTTCCTTTGAAGATGATGAAGAAAATTTCTGAAGTCCTCGACATCAATCCAGATGAACTCAAAGCGTCCATTTTAAAAGACCATGAAGAAACACTGACAAATTATTTTAATAAATCTGCCAGTACAAAAAAAGCTTCTGCCAGAGATCTTGAAAACGCAGAAGTTCTCTAGGCCTAAAGCAGGCCTTTATATTTTAAATAGTCATCTGCTGTCCCCATGCTTTCTTCGGTATCATCTTGGTAATTGGCCATTGCTTGAGACTTGAGAAAGTGTGGGTCATTCCACTCAGATTCAGGAGGAGGGTTCTCGCCTGCTGTGGGCATTTCATGATTGGTTGTATAAATATG
>JAGOVS010000187.1 GCA_018060625.1 Bacteriovorax sp.
GGCAGAAACATTTTCGATGAATCAATCCATTCAATTTCTTTTTTTAGAATTGAGTTTAAACAAACGCCTGGTACCTGATTTTTCTGCAAACTCGGAATAGCAATGATCCATAATTCTTGACAAAATTCTTTCTCCATTGTTATTGCCACTTTTTTTCCATCAGGAGACCAAGAGATTCCTCTCAAAATAGCTTCCTTCGGAAAGGGGATCGGCCGCTCTTTTTTCTCCAAAATATCAAAGTATGATATTTGATTAATATAATAATTAGAGATCGCTGTAAAATTTTTGGGATTAAAACGTACGCCTCCCAACTTGATTTGTTCACGAGAAACATAAGCAAGGGAAGGCATTTCAACGTAAAACGCTTTGATCAGAGCACTCCCTTGATGATTCATAAAAGGGGTTGAAAATGAACCTGCTCGAACCATTGAATCAATTAGCACTTCCGGACGTTGATAAGATGTTTCTCCAAAAAGTGGACATGCTATCAACAAAATAATAAACACTAGTACAAATCGCATTATCTGCATATAAACCTCAGTTGATTCCTCGTTTAATGCTAAAAAATGGTTGGTAAACTGTAAAGATATTAAGATGTCTTATTTATTGAGTATAAATAACTACCCTATTCAAATGATGACAATTTCAAGCTAAATGCTTTTGCGATAATAGATAGTAGATTTCTAAGAAATTTTTCTTTCGTGAGATTTCTCTTTTGTCAATTGAGTTATTTTTTCTGCGATATCAAGAAGAGGTGAGACAAACTCTGCTCCACCAATTGCAATGGCCTCTTTAGGCATTCCAAAGACAACAGAAGTGGCCTCATCCTGAGCTATAGTGCGTACACCATGATTGCGTAGCTCTAACATTCCTCTCGCGCCATCTTTTCCCATTCCAGTTAAAATAACTGCAATCGTGTGAGTATAGAGATTCTTGGCAACTGAAAAAAATAAATAATCTACTGAGGGTTTGAAGCGATTAACCGGTTCATCATCATTGACTTCAACATAAGTTTTACCACTTTTATGCACCATTTTCATCTGTGTGCCCCCCGGGGCAATCAGAATACGGTTGGCCCGAACTTCGTCACCATTTTCGGCTTCTTTTACATCAAAAGCACAAAGATCATTCATTCTTTTTGCAAATGCATTCGAAAATACGGCCGGTATATGCTGGACAATAAGCATTGGTGGAATTTGATCCGGAAGCGCCGTGATAATATCACGAATTGCCTCTGTTCCTCCCGTTGAAGAACCTAAAACAATCAGTGAGTTTAGGTCACATTTTGATTGAGTTTGAACAGAACGTGTCTTTTTGGTTCTTAAATTTTTCTTCATATTGGCCATCGCAGCCGTACGAACTTTTTCTAAAATTAGTGGCGTGACTTTATCGATTTCTGAGACTTCTGGTTTTTGAATATAATCAACCGCTCCATGTTCTAGGGCCTCTAAAACCATTGGACCTTCGGCCATACTTATGGAAGATATCATGACAGTAGGAATTTGATATTTCGGAGCAATGATTTTTAGTAAGGACACTCCATCCATTTCAGGCATGTGAATATCTAACGTAATGACATCCGGTTTGAACTTAAGTATAAGCTCTTCGACTTGTGAAGGTTTTTCTGCCATTGCACAAACTTCAAATCCATCATCGCTGGAGAAAATACGTGAAAGTATATTTCGGATCGTTTTTGAATCATCGACAATAAGAACTTTATACTTGCCAGTTTTTTCTACCGTTGGAATGCTCTTAATATTCTCTCTCGAGTTTGAGGATTCTTTACTGACTCGAACTCTATTCATTTCTGGTAAGAACATTACATCAACACCTGCCGACTTCTCAACCTTTTTAAGGTGTTGGATTTTTTTATCAGCTAGATATTCACTCATCACTTTTAATGCCTGAAAATCTCCAATCAGCTTGACCTCACTCTTAATCAATTCACTTTCCGGAATTTCGAGCAATATTTTTTGAAAAACATTTTCCCAAACAGTTTTTATAATCTCATGCTTCTTAAGATAAAACCCTAAACAATTGCCACTTGTCGTATGAAAAGAAATAAAGACATCACCATGATTAAGCTCTATCAGGTATTCACCTTTTGATTTCTTATTCATCAGCATTTTTGAATTTATTTTATTCATACAATAAACCTATTTCATACTTAAATAACGACATGACATATAAGGAAAACTAGTGGCCGGTACAACATCTGTCGAATAGGCCATTAAAGGATGATTTTTATTCCCTTTTTCACCCATGTCCTCTAAAAGAAGTTGAGTATTTTTCCATTCCGAAACCAATTTAGCCGCATGAGAAGATATACTCCCATAGGCAAGAATCGAGCATGGATATGCTGCATATTTCTTATTAAAAGATGAGAAATAATTCTTAAAGTCCGCAAAATATATTTTATTCGGCTCAATTTTCATTTGTAATGAATTCACAAAAACAACTTCTTGTTTAAAGTCTCGAACATGCTCTTTCACGATGGCCTCTAAAATTTCCCCATGCCCTTCAAAGAAAATAACAGTACCAGGTTGTGAGTTATCACATTCTTTTGTAAAAGCTTTGATCATGGGAAGATCTGAAATTGAAGCTAACATAACTCGCATTTTGGTTTCAGGATTCTTAATGACAAATTGCTTTTGGTGTTCTTTATCAAAAGATGAAATCACTGGTTTGCGATTTGAATCTTGAGCAACTGATCGAAGCTTGGTTCGAATCTCTTCTCCTCTTTCTTCCAAATTATTAAGGGCCGGCTTTTCTACATAATCAGATGCCCCAAACTTGAGTGCTTTCATCGCGACATCGGAATCAGCTCTAGAGGCCGAAGAAATGATCACAACGGGAGGGTGAGTCTTATTAAAATTTTTCTCAAGATAAGTCACTCCATCCATCTCTGGCATATGAATATCTAGAGTAATTAAATCCACTTTATGAGTTTTTAATTTTTCCATCGCGTCTTTACCATTATTGGCAGTCACCACAATTTCAAATCCTTCCTCTTTGGTCAAAACTTTCTTTAAAAGGGCAAGAATACTTGGGGAATCGTCCACACACATTACTTTGTAAATTTCTGGGGCCATTATTTTTGACAATGGAATGACTTGTCCCATCCCTGTTGTCGAGCTAGGTGCTGATGATGAAGTAGAAGGTATTTTAACAGCTGTCGCTGCAGCTTTATGCACATAGGCCGAAGGTCCAATGGAGTGAACATCCAACTTCAACCCAGAAAGCGGCTCTGAGATACCAGAAAAAAAGATTCCTGATGGATTTAAATGACTCATTAAATCCTTAGTAATTTGTTCAACTTGATGAGGTTCGAAATAAATGAATACATTTCGACAAAATATGACATCAAACATTTCCGCTTTCACTGCATCGGCAATCTTAAGCAAATTCCCTGCTTTAAATTCACACTTTGCCTTTAGTGTGCTTTTCATCTTTACATACATGGAAATATCGCCAGTTCCTTTGGCCCAATTATTACCCAGGTAATTCATTGGAACTTCTTTGATTTCATTCTGATGATAAACTCCATTATTGGCGATTTTGACAGTTTCAGTATCAATATCCGTTCCTAAAATTTTAAATGTAACCGACGGGTCTATTTGAGTGAGATGATAATCAAAAAACATTGCAAGTGAATAAACCTCATGACCTCTGCTACACGCAGCAGACCAAACTTTAATGCACTTGTCGCCTCTTTTTTTTGCGTTTGCCACTAGATCTGGCATCATTTTTTTTAGTATTTCAAAATGAGGAAATTCTCTAAAAAAGAATGTATGGTGAGTTGTGATTAAACCAACAAGAACTCCAGACTCTTTTTCATAATTTTGATCAATGTACGAAAGATATTCCTTAGCCTCTTTAATTCCCAGTTCTATCATTCTTTTTTTAACTCTGGTCTCCACCATGTAGGCCTGTTTTTCTCCCAAGCGATTTCCAGAAATTTTATGGACAATGGAAGAGACCTTTTCAATAACTCCCACAAAATCCGCACTCACTGTTCCAGTAGCAATTTGAGACATCACAAACCTCTTTATGAATAAAAACTAAATACTAATAAAAACTACGTATACTTATTTATGCTGCTTTTTTCACGCCACTAATGGCCTCAATATCTTTAAGATCTAAGACTTTTGCTATATCGAGAAGCACCGTAAGTGAATTTTCCTTTTTATAAACACCAAAAATATAATGAGTGTTTATCTGATTTTCAACTTCTGGCATTTCACTGACTTCCTCTGAAGAAAAGGCTAAAACTTTATTGATAGAATCGACAACAACCCCAATATTCATTCCACCGATATCCACGATAATAACGGCTTCTTCTTTATCTTGTTTAGCATCGATTTTTAATTTCTTTCTCAAGTCAACAACAGAGATAACTTGACCGCGCAAATTCATAATCCCTAAAAAATGACTAGGAGATTTTGGAATAGGAGTCGTATCGGGAACTGAAATAACTTCTCTTACCATTAGAAGTGGAATGGCATAATCTTCACGCCCCAGACTAAATTCTATAAAACGACTCAGCTCTGTATTTGCTCTTTTCATTTTTGTGACATTATCTTTTTCCATACATCTCTCCTATGCGGCCAATTCTTCTGTAAAATTACTTTTCTTCTTTTTCATAGTTCCTGAGAATAATTCAATGAGATCCAAGATAAAGGCAGGACGCCCATCTCCCAATATTGAACTTCCCATGAATCCTTTTTGGTTTTTTATTTCTTCACCCAATTTTTTAATAACGACTTGTTGCTGATGTAAAATATCATCAACTAGAACTGCAAAATTTCGATCTTCTGAATTAACAATGATGGCAATTTGCTCATGAACTGGTCGATCTTTCATTGGTCTTTGAAGGGCCGT
>JAGOVS010000004.1 GCA_018060625.1 Bacteriovorax sp.
ACCTTCAAGGTGTCTTAAGTGCAGAGAAGGTTCCTTCAGTTGAGGCGCAAAAAAAAGCAGCACTTCGCACTCGTGAACTGATTTGGGGCAGAGAGACATCTCATGAGGTTTAGAAGCCGACTCATTATAGAGTTAGACCACTTCGCACATAACTTTTCTCAAATAAAAAAGATGGCACCAAATTCCCAAGTCCTTTTCATGGTCAAGGCCGATGGTTATGGACATGGAATGATACCGGTTGTGAGGTATGCTTACTCTGAATTGGGTATTCGTGAATTTGGTTGTGCAACTTTGGCCGAAGCTTTTCAGTTACGAGTTGAACTAAGGGATCTTTTATTTGATATTTATGTTTTTTCTGATACGCAAATTGATGTGGAGGAAAATATTGAGATCTATGTTCAAAATAGAATTCTTCCAGTGATTTCAAATTTAAATGACCTCGACTTCGTACTTCATCATCCTGATTTCAAGAATATGCCATTGTGTTTGAAGTTCAATTCGGGAATGAATCGATTGGGTCTAGATCCAGAAGAAGTCTCGTTGGTCGTTTCACGATTAAAAAAACATGGACGGCTAAGTCTTCATCATTTATTTACTCATTTTGCCAACTCCTCTGAGCCAATGAATCAGCATGAGAGAAATCTTTTCCAGCATAAAAACTTTGTGGATATTAAAAAGTTTTTTAGAGAAGCAGGAATCATTTTAGAGCGAACTTCTCAGTCAAACTCTGGGGCCATAGAGCAGGGCCATGGATTTGAAGACACACATATTCGCCCAGGACTTATGATGTATGGACCAACTTCTCTTAGTTCTGAACATCACGCGCTCGGACATTTTCAAGGCAAGATTGTCTCCCGATTAGAAACGACAATTTTGCGCACGTTTGATGTTGAAAAAGGGGACCCCATTGGTTATGGCTCAACGCCATGTCCCCATGAAGGTGTCATCGCTGTTTTGGCCATCGGTTATGGCGATGGATTTTCTACTCGCTATGCAGGCGCTCATTTAACTCATCATGGGTTTAGGGGGGTTATTACTGGACGAGTAAACATGGATATGCTGCAAGTGCTTTTTCCTCTGGAAGCTAGAGGTCATATCAAGGCACGTGAAATTGTCACCATATGGGGAAATAAAGATGACGATTTGCTCAATTTTTCACGAGAAACAAAAACGATTCCCTATGAAATTTTCTGTGCACTCCTTCCTCGCATTCCACGAGTTTATCGGGTAAACTAAGCAAATATGCAAAAATTATTGATTATAATTAAACACAAGATTGAAAATATCGGGGCGAGTGTCATTGATGGCGTCAATGGCCTAGGGTTAATTTCACTCTACACCTCACGTTTTTTTTATTGGTGTTTTAAAAAACCTTTTCGTAATCATTTATTATTTGAGCAATTATTTTTTATTGGTAATAAAAGTATAATGATCATTCTTCTGGCGGGTATGTTTACAGGGATGGTTATTGCCACTCAGACTTATTTTGGCTTTAAACTCATCAACGTAGACTCTCTTGTTGGCGTTATTGTTGCGCTTTCTTTAGCAAAAGAGCTTGCTCCTGTTTTAACAGGATTAATCGTTGCAGGCAGAGCAGGCTCGGCCATGGCCGCTCAGATTGGCTCTATGAAAGTCACTGAGCAAATTGATGCCCTTGAGGTTATGGGGATAAATAGTATTCAGTATCTTGCGGTTCCAAGAATTATTGCTTCAACATTTGCTCTTCCCATGCTTTCTATCGTTTTTCTTTTTATTGGAAATTTTGGTTCTTGGTTGGTGGGGACAAAAACCCTTATGATTGATGAGGCGATGTATTTTTCAAAACTTTCTGAGTTTATGTATGTTTCGGATATTGCTCAGGGAGTTATTAAGGCCGCTGTTTTTGGATTTGTCATTGCGGTTATTGGAACGTACTTTGGTTTTCAAGTTGAAAAGGGTGCGGTTGGAGTAGGACGAGGAACAAATCTCGCAGTTATTTGGGGGATGATTTCTGTTCTTATTCTCGATTATTTTCTTACGTCTTTTTTGGTTAAGATTTTATAGGAGAAATCATTGTTAACTTTTGAAAATGCGGCCATCTCCTTAAAGAATGTGACCAAAAAATTTGGTGAGCATACTATTTTGGATCATTTAAGTTTTGATATTCCAAGAAATAAAATTACAACGATTTTAGGATTCTCTGGTGCAGGAAAGTCAACTTTACTCAAGCATGTTTTGGGTATCATTCATCCCACAGAGGGAACTGTAACGGTTTTGGGAAAAGATCTTGAAACCTTATCGAAGGAAGAATTGCGGGATTTTAGAAGACATTTTGGAATGCTTTTTCAATATGCGGCCCTTTTCGATTCATTTACGGCCGAAGAAAACGTGGCCTTTCCTCTGAGGGAATTCACCCAATTAACTGATGCAGAAATTCATAAAAAAGTAAAAGATCTTCTTGTTTCAGTTGGGATTAAAGAAGAGTCTTTTACTAAGTTACCTTCCGAGTTATCTGGGGGGATGAGAAAGCGTGTTGGTCTGGCGAGAGGTTTAGCTCTGAGTCCTGATATTATGCTGTATGATGAGCCAACAACGGGATTGGACCCCATTACGACAAAGATGGTCAACAATCTTATCGTTGAAACAGCATCGGCCCATCAAGGACGAGAAATGACTTCCGTTATTATCTCCCATGACGTGAAGGCCACGTTAGAAATTTCCGACTATATAGCCTTTCTAGACCGTGGTAAGATAATCGAATATTTACCTGTTTTAGATTTTAAAAATTCAGCAAACCCGTTGGTGCAAGAATTTCTTAGACTCTAAACAAGTTTTGATAAATTAAATATTTAAGGTGAATGACTCTCATGAATGAATTTAAAGTTGGACTTCTCGCTATTGCAACTATTATTGCTGTCGTTGTTATGTCTTTAAAAATAACTTCTAATCAATCTGGCTTTGGCCAGTATGTGACTTATCGAACTATTGTTAAAGACGCTTCTGGCATTTTCCCTAAAACTCCAATTAAAGTGGCAGGGATAAACGCAGGGAGAATTTCAGCAATTGAGCTACAAGGTAATACTGCACTTATTACTTTTGAAATTCTTAAGCAAATTCAAGTGACAAAGAATTCTCGGCTAAGGATTAAGTCTGTGGGCTTTTTGGGCGATAAATATTTAGAAATTTTCATTGGAGACTCTAATGAGTATCTTATTAAATATGATTTTATCGATTCAGAAGAAGCGGCAGGTCTTGAGAATTTGATTAAAGATACAACAGAAGTTCTGGCCGACGTAAAGTTGATTGTTCGTTCCATGAAAAATTCCATTGCACCTGAAGGCGAAGTTTCGCCAATCAAAAAAATTCTAGCGGATGTCTCTGAACTTGTGGCCAACACTAAAGAAGTCACGGCCAGCTTAAAGCGAGTAACGACAGGTAATGAAGAAAAAATAAATGCTCTTATGGATAATCTGCAAGCTTTCTCAGAAGATTTGGCTTATCAAGTGGACAAAAATAATGGTGATAGTGCGATGGCCGATATCAAGGAAGTCCTGGCCAATACTAAGAAGCTCACTGCCGATATGCAGGCAATTGTGGCCGATGTTAAGAAGGGGAAAGGGACAATTGGAAAGATGTTAGTTGAAGATGAAATTGCAGATCAAGTTAAGGACACTCTTTCTAGTGTGCAAAAAATCGTAGGTAAAGCAGATGCTCTTCGCACAGAGCTTTCTATCTTTAGTGGAGTGAACACTGTTTCTGGTGGTGACACTGAAGCTTCTCTCCGTATTTATCCAGCACCAGAGCGTTTTTATCATTTGGGATTCTCAACATCAGAGATTGGACCTGATAAAGAGAAGACGACAGTCACGACAACAAATGGTGTGACTTCAACTGAACATAAAAAAGAAAATGATCGCAATACTTTGCGCTTTAATGCTCAAATCGGTCGTCGAATTAATGATTTTGATTTCCGTGGAGGCTTAATTGAGTCTACAGGGGGGCTTGGAGTTGATTACCGCCTTCATGCGATTAATACCAAATTTACAGTAGATGCTTTTGACTATAAAAAGAACAAGGGCGCTAACGTAAGACTTGGTGCAGAGACTCAAGTTTGGAATGTTCTTTACGGCCGTGCTTTTCTTGATGATACATTTAGAAAAGAGCGGAGTGGAACAATTGCTGGTGGTTTAAGATTTAATGATGAAGATCTAAAAGGTTTAATTGGATTCTTTTGGTAAAAATAAATAATGGAACGCAACTGGCTTATTCGTACAAAACAAAATCAAATTTTAGGGCCAGTCGCTAAAGCGAAGGTCATTGAATTTTATCAGAAAGGTGCACTTGGACTAGATGATGAAATTTGCAGTGGCAATGGTTATTGGTTTTCATTTAAAGAAAAAGATTTAATTGAAAAATATCTCTTAGGAGACGTTCCTCAAGGATATAATCCTATTTCTGAATCGAGAAGTCATTTATCTAAAAATGAAAACCCGGATCGAACGACATCATTAAATGCAGCACCGATCAATGCAAAAGTAGACACTTTAGCGAAAGAAAATGGCCCGATCGTATTGCCAGACGAGAGTGAGCTTGATTATCCAGATATAACCTTAGTTAACAAAGTTATTGAATACTCTTCAAGTCCCATTCCAAGCGAAGAAGTAAAGTTGCCCACTCAAGATGATTTAGAATTTCCAAATATTGAGTCCATTTCAAAAAGGGTTGAGCAAGCAGCAAAGATCCCCTCTTTGGCAGCCGCCCAAGAAGAAGAGATTGTACTGGCCAAAAAGTCTCGTCCATTGGAAAAGAAAGAAGATGTTCCCTCGCTGGCCAATGAAGCGGTAATTGTTTATCCCGAAGATGATGATTTAGCTTACCCTGACTTGTCTGCCATGGCGCCAGTTAAATCGTCACTAGAATTAAGGGAGAAATCCAAAGAAATAAAAGTTAACAAAGATGATCTGGTCTCCCAAACACTAAAAAAAGAAAAATCCAAAGATTCCTCTCACTCCTTATCTACCCCTGTAACTGAAGAGAAAAAAATTCTTCATGAAAGAAAGACAAAATCCTCACCTCGCCCAATACAAAGAGAGGAGGCAACACTTCCCTTGAAAACCGGAAGTGAGCGAAAAGTTCCAGAAGAATTTAAAAAGAGGAATGATAATTATTTAATGTATATTTTAGTCATGATCGTCTTCATTATGATAGCTCTCTTTTTCTATTACTATCGTACGATTCTGAATAAACCCCTACCTGTTTAACGGTACTCCTATGGTAAAAGACGATATTTATATTTATCCTACTGACACTGTTTGGGGAATTGGTTGTTCCCTTTATTCGGAAAAGGGGCAGGAGCGATTGGCCGAAATCAAAGGGACTCAAAAAAATAAACCATTATCCATAATGTTTGAAAGTGCTCAACATGTTCTTGAGAGTTTTTCATTTTCCGACAAAATCAACCTTCATTGGTTAGAGGAATTTTTTAAGTTAGAAACAACATTAGGCATTCCTTCGAGTAAAGCAAGAATGAATATTCCCAAATGGGCCACAGGAACTAGTTCTTTTGTGAGCATCCGTTGTTTAGAAAATGAAGTGATAAAAAAAATATACAAAGAAATCTCGACTCCTTTTTTTTCGACCAGTTTAAATTTGACAGGAAATCCTCCTATTATAAAAGAAAGTGAAGCCATGAATTTTTATAAACAACATGCTCCCGATGCCCATTTTATCCAAGCGGACTTGAGTCGCGATCTCTCAGGTTCTTCTTCGACAATTATTTTTTTAGATGAAAATTTAAACATTGAAATAAAAAGAGAAGGGGCACGTGTGAATGAAGTTAAAGATCACGTGAGAAAATTATTTTATTGATTGAATATAAAGAGAAATCATTTTCTCTTTCACTTCTGGGTCTTCAAGATCATTAAAAAGCTCCTCCGCAATTTTTTTTAATCTTCTAAACTCTGGTGAATAGGGGTGAAGTGTCTGTGCTTTCTTTTTTTCTATTGGTGTGATGAATTGTTGGTATTGTTTAGAAAAATGGGTGCTATCGACGATAAATTTAATAGAAAGAATTGATTTCTCTAGAGTGGGAAATTTCGCAATGATTTTCTTTTTTAAAGGCAATTCCATGAAACTTAGCTCATTGGCAAATGCAGAGTGATTAGAGAGAACAATTAATACCCCATTTTGGTTTTTTAGGGGAATGGTGTGTTCTGAAAGTTTTGCGCCTGCAATATCTTTCCAGGCCCTGATGAGAGCTAGAAAATCAAAACTATCGTTAAGGTGAGCCTTTTCTTTAGTAAAAGAATTTTGGGTGCCCCCTGTGGGAGAATCAATAAAATGCGAAAGCTTCTTTAACATAATTGAATTTTAGGGTAGCATTAGGGCCATGAAAGTGCGATTTTTTTGTCCTAATATTTTGCTATTTGTCATCATCTTTTTAAGTGGATGTTCGGGGTATCATTTCAACACAAATAATAATCCCTTATTAGGCTATGGCATTAAAACGATCGCCGTGCCGATGTTCATAAATCGATCAGTTCTTTCTCAACTGACAGCACCAATGACTAAAGAAATCATGATGGCCCTTAATGATTATTCAGGATTAAAGGTGATGAGTTCGAATACTGAAACTGCTGATGCCGTTTTAATTGGCATCATTGAATCTAAAGATCACTACAATGATGTTGTTCAAACAACTCAGACTCAATTTACTTCAGGAGAAGTTTTACAATCAATTGGGAAACGTTCCCCTTTTTATTATCCAACTCAAACTTATTATGCCTTTAGCGTGCGCCTTATTTTGATTAAACGTCCCACGGCCGATGAATTAAAGCTTTTTTCAAGTGAGCTGGGTTCCATGATAAAGGTGCATCCTAAAATTGTTTTAAGAGATTCATTGAATTTGTCGGGCACTTTTTCTCGGGTGGCCTCCCAAACCTACACTGCTGCGGCCCCTGGAGAAGTTAATTTTGTCAAAAATAAGGGAATTTTTGAGAAGAGTCTACAAGATACAAGTTATCAGGCCGCTCAAATGTTCAGACAGGTTATCTTAAATGCTTTCTAAAATGTTACCATGGGATTTTATTCAAAAATGTCCTAAGACAATTGATGAAACGAAAATGGGTATTTATGCTTTTCTAGTTGAAGAACCTTATCTTGAGAAAGTTTTATTAGAGCAGCTTCCTAAAAAAGAAATCCCCTTCTCTTTATACACAGGCAATGAATTCACTCGTGATTTCGTCGAAGAACATTTTGTAAACTTATCTTTTTTCTCTTCTGCAGACCATCAACTGATCTTGAATGCAGAAAATATACCAAGCGGAGTTCTTGATTTCATACTAGATTCAAAGATTGATTGTTCTGATCGATTTCTTGTCCTTTTTTTCACAAAATCGAGCAAGTCGTGGAATGAGTTTGCAAAAGATAAATCAATTTTTGCTTTCGAATTGGAGATGCCTCGTTTTTGGGAAGGGCCCAAGTTGTGGCAGTTCTGTCAAAAGGTCAGGAGTGTTCAATATGATGGAGTGACCACTCGTTATATTCTAGAAAATCGAGAGCATAACATTGAGTCTTTTTTTGATTGCATTAACATTCTTAAGAGCTTTTTCCCAGAAGGAAATGTAGATGTTAAAAAATTACCTGAAATTTTCAAGCGAGAGCGTTTTGATTTTTTTGGTTTAATTGATCTTTTTCATCAAGAGCCAAAGCTTTTTTTTGAGGAGATTTTAAAAAAAGAAATGGACTATGATTGGATAAGAGGACTTTGTGCCTTTATGCAGACTCATCTTTTAAAAGTTCTTTATCCCCAAGAGCTGCGAGTTAAATCAAAGCTTTCAAAATATGATCAGAGTGTAATTGAAATGAGCGAGCGATTAGATCGCGGGATGCTTAAGCATTATATGAGAGTCTTCTCAGATCTAGAGATTTTGTCTAAATCATCAGATATTTTTTTAATAAACTATTTGCGTCTAGAAAGTTTAAAAGATGCACCAGTAAAATGAAGCGGACCCGATGTTGAGTCCGCTACAATATATTGACTAAGAAATTTTCTCGTACTTCGTACCAGGCACTCCACAAACAGGGCATTTTTCAGGAGGATTCTTAAATTCAAGATGTCCACATATTGGGCATAACCAAACCTCTGAATCAATGTCTTTTCCTGTGCGAACAGCTTCCATTGCTATCTTATAAAGTTCAGCGTGGACTCGTTCTACTTCCATCGCCCATTTAAACATTTTTTTAGCTTTGTGATCTTCTTTTACGGCCTGTTCATACATGGGCGGATACATTTCATTGGTCTCATAAGTTTCACCATTGATGGCATATTCTAAATTCTCTAGAGTTGATTTGACTCCATCCATCGCATTGAAATGGGCAAGAGCATGAATTGTTTCAGCTTCGGCCGTGGCCCTAAAAAGAGTTGCTACATTTTTAAAACCATCTTTTTCAGCTTGTTTGGCAAAAGCTAAATACTTGCGATTGGCCATGCTTTCACCAGCAAAGGCTTCTTTTAAATTTTCAGATGTTGATTTCATCGTGGTCTCCTCGTTATTGGGGGTGATGGGCCCTTGGTGGAATTGATTTGAACTCAATAATGTATAAAGGGCAAAGTTCATTAAGCACAAATAGAAAAAGCCTCCATCTTGGAGGCTTTATTATATATTAAACTCTTACGAGGTTAAAAATAATTACTTAAGGCCGTTAACTTGAGCTGCTAGGCGAGAAGTTCTTCTTGCCGCAGTGTTGAGTTTAATAACTCCAGTTTTAGCGAGTTTTCTAAGTTCGGCTTGAGCAGTTGCGAGAAAAGTCGCAGCACCGCTTTTGTCACCGGCAGTGATAGCATCTCTTACTTTTTTAACAGCAGTTTTGCTTTTTGATTCATTTGCCTTGTTAACAAGATTCTTTTTAATGTCTTGTTTTGCTCTTTTTTCTGATGATTTGTGGTTTGCCACAATTAACTCCTACCGTTAGATATTTTAGCTTTTGCATATTGCAATATTAATGAGATTCATTTTTTATTCTAATTTGAAAAACTTGGCAAGGTTTTATTTGTGAAACTTGCCTTCAGTTTGTATCATGAAGCGATTTTTATATAAGCGAGGGTTTTACTATGCAAAATATCCAGAGTATCGGGGTTATTGGCGCAGGGCAAATGGGGCGAGGAATCGCTCAAGTTGCGGCGATGTCGGGTTATCAGGTTAAGATTTTTGATGTTTCGGCTGAAGGACTTAAAAAAGGTGTAGAATTTATTCATGCACAAATGAAAAAAGGTCAAGAGAAATCCAAGTGGGATGAGAGTTTTGTTGCTAAAACGATGTCTCTCATTGATTGTGCAAATCAGATGAGTGTACTTAGTGACTGTGACCTTCTCATAGAAGCAGCTACCGAAAATAAGGCCATTAAATTTGACATCTTTAGACAGTTGGATGAAGTGGCCAAACCAGGGGCCATTTTAGCCAGCAACACGTCTTCAATTTCTATTACAGAAATAGCAGCGGTAACCAAAAGACCTCAATTGGTTGCGGGAATGCATTTTATGAATCCTGTGCCTGTCATGAAGTTAGTGGAAGGCATTAGAGGTTTGGAGACCAGTGATGAGACCTTTAATACTGTAGCGGCTGTTTCTGAAAAAATGGGGAAGGTTTTTATTCGCGCCGAAGATGTTCCAGGTTTTGCTGTTAATCGCATTTTGATGCCAATGATTAATGAAGCCGTTTATGCGCTTTATGAAGGAGTGGCCAGTATTCAAGATATCGACCAGGCCATGAAACTTGGGACGAATCAGCCAATGGGGCCACTTGAATTGGCAGATTTCATTGGGCTTGATACATGTCTGGCCATTATGAATGTTTTGAATGAAGGTTTAGGGGATACAAAATATCGTCCTTGTCCATTGCTTAAAAAGTATGTTTTAGCAGGAAGAATGGGGCGCAAATCAGGAAGAGGTTTTTATGAATATAAGTAGACAGTGGAATACGTTAAAGGTTGAAGTCACAAATCATCTCGCCACGATTACCATCAATCGTCCGGCCAAGTTAAATGCCCTTAATATTGAACTTTTGCACGAGCTGAAGGATTTATTGCTTGAATTAAAAATGGATGACACTTTTTTAGTGCGAGGTTTAATTGTAACAGGTGAAGGCGAAAAAGCTTTTATAGCAGGAGCAGACATTGCGGAAATGAGCGATATGACTCCAAGTGATGCCTATACATTTGGCCAATTAGGTCAGCAAGTGACTCTTTTATTTGAAAGACTTAGTATTCCAGTGATTGCTTGTGTAAATGGCTTTGCTCTTGGCGGAGGGTGTGAGATTGCAATGAGTTGTGATTTCATTTACTCAACAACATCGGCCGTTTTTGGGCAACCTGAGGTAAAATTGGGTCTTATACCTGGATTTGGAGGGACTCAACGCCTAGCTAAATTAGTAGGACGCAACCAGGCTAAGGAAATGATTTATACCGGCAGAAATGTGAACGCAGAAGAGGCTAAGGCCATGGGGCTTATTCTTAGGGTTTTTGCGACAAAGGATCAGATGCTGGAAGAAGCGACAAAGACACTTAACGCCATTATGACTAATTCTTCTTTTGCCGTATCCATTGCAAAAAAAGTTATGAACGAAGGTATTGACTTAACCACCGTTGAGGGATTACAGCTAGAGAAGAGACAGTTTTCGGCCATTTTTACTTCTGAAGATATGCGCGAAGGAACGAAGGCCTTCATTGAAAAAAGAGCACCGAACTTTAAAGGAAAATAAGTTACAAGGAACAAGTCACATGCAATCAATTTTTGAAGTACAATACAAAGAAATTCGAGACCTCGTCTCTAAGTTTACAGACTCTGAAGTAGCTCCTCTTGCTCAAAAGATAGATCACGAAGGAAAAATTCCTCAAGACCTTATTAATAAACTTTATGAATTTGGCTTTATGGGGTCTTATATCCCAGAAGAATATGGTGGAGCAGGGATGGATTATTCGTCTTACGCCATAATTGTTGAAGAGATTTCACGAGGGTGTGGCTCTACAGGGGTTTTAATTTCAGCACATACTTCGCTTTGTATGTGGCCTATATTAAGTTTTGGAACTGAAGAACAAAAGAAAAAATATCTTCCACGACTTGCAAGTGAAGGAGTGATTGGTTGTTTTTGTTTATCTGAACCTAATGCGGGTTCAGATCCTGGGACGCTTATGACATTTGCCGAAGACAAAGGAGATCATTATGAGATTTCAGGAACAAAAAATTTTATTACCAATGGTAAAGATGCTGGAGTGGCCATCGTCTTAGCAAAAACGACAAAAACGAATGACCATAAAGGGATCACTGCTTTTATCGTTGAGGCCAAGAGCGAAGGATTTAAAGTCCAAAAATGTGAAGACAAATTGGGGATCAAAGGCTCATCTACTGCACAAATTTGGTTAGATAAAATTAAGGTACCAAAGTCCAATGTTTTGGGAGAGGTGGGCAAAGGGTTTAAGATTGCTTTGGCCACGCTTGACGGAGGTCGAATTGGAATTGGGGCCCAGGCCCTGGGAATAGGTGAAGCAGCTTTTAGATATGCCAAAAATTACTCAAGAGAACGAGTTCAATTTGGAAAACCTATTTCAGAGCTTCAGGCCATTCAGTTTAAATTGGCCGATATGTCTACAAAATTAGCTGCAGCAAGACTGCTTATTATGAATGCAAGTTACTTAAAAGATAACGGGCTAACGTATTCAAAAGAAGCGGCCCAGGCAAAACTTTTTGCTAGCGAAGCTTGTATGGAAATTACCACTCAGGCCATTCAAGTTTTGGGGGGCAATGGGTATACGAAAGAGTATCCCGTAGAGCGCTATTTTAGGGATGCCAAAATTACTGAAATTTACGAAGGAACTTCTGAAATTCAGAGAATTGTCATTGCCGCCAATGAGCTAAAAGAGCTATAGTCTTGACTTGATTTAACGCGAAGGTATTTAATTGATTAAAAAAATATTGGAGAATTTAGGTATGAAGAAGCCTGCAAAAGCAGCAAGCAAGAAAGCTGCACCCGCGAAAAAAGCAGCAAAAGCGGTCCCTGCTAAAAAAATGGCGGCTAAGGCCTCTGCAAAAAAAGTAGTTAAGCCGGCGGCAAAAGCACCTTTAAAGAAAGTTGTGGCCAAGCCAGTGGCAAAAGCTGCACCTAAAGCAAAGGCAAAAGCTAAAGCTCCTCAAAAAAATATTCAGAAAAAAATTCAGGATAAAATTGCAGCCTCTAAAAAAGCTGTCGCAGAAAAGGCAGCTAAGAAAGAAGCAGCTGTTAAAAAAGGCTTGATTAAAAAACCAGCACAGGCTCCAGTGAAAGCAAAATCAGCTGCTCCTGTTAAAAAAATTGAAATAGCAAAGCCTTTGGCAAAAAAAGAAACAAAAGTGGTAGCTGCTCCAGCAAAAGTTGCAAAGAAAGCAGCAACACCGATTGCACCTATTAAAAAATTATCTAAAAAGGAAGAGAAAGAGCTTTTAAAAAGCAAAGGCAAAAAAGAGCTTAGCTTTGAAGATGAGATGGAAGCGGAAGCTGCCAAAGCTCGTCCTCAAGAAGATGAAGAGGATGATGATTTTGAGAGTGCTGCTCCTAAAAAAGTCAAAATGACTTTTGATGAAGACATTGAGGAAGAGATCATTCCTGTACGGAAAAAAAGTAAGTCAGGTTTAGATGACGACATTAAAGAGAATCTTGCAGAAGAAATCTTAGCTTTGGCAGAAGATTTCTCAATTGATGAAGTTTTTGCTTCAATCCGCAATATGGATCTTTTCAAAATCGAATCTGATGAATGTGTCGTAAGAGGTTGTGACAACCCTTCAACCACAAATGGCTATTGTCGTTACCATTATATTAAGCTGTGGAAGGACGTGAAGAAGAAAGAACTTATTCTCTCAGAAGGACGTCTGGCCAAAATTATTGAAGAGCTTGTTCGTAAGTATCCAATGAAATACATTGAAACGATTATCCATGACTTGGCCGATGATAAGGCCTTCAATCATGTGCTTAAAGATTTGGATATTGAAACAGATGAAGCAGAAATTGATGCATTTGATGATGATGAATTATTAGATGATGATCAAGATATTGCCTTTGAGACAAAAGTTGTAAAACCATCTTTTGATGATTAAAAAGTATAAAAGAGGATCTAGGGATGATTTTTCACCACTAGATCCTCTCACTTTTCCTATAAAAAATTCCTTCTTCTGCAATTCTCGTTGAAAAAATTTCTTAATCTGGCATTGTGCGCTTCTCTTTAAATTTAAAAAGTGAAGGCGTATGAAAGTATTTTTATCAGGACTTGTTTTTTTATTTTTATCTCAGGCGATGGCCTCAGAAGTCTCCTTTTGCTTGTCGGCTTTTGATCCTTCAATTCATTGGTCTCGTAAAGATAAGACACTCACTTGGATAGAAAATGGATATCAATTACAGTTTGATGTCGAAATTATTGATGTCAAAAGAAGAGATCAGATTAGCTTAGCAACCCTTAAAGAGCTCGGTGACAGAATAGGTCATGTCAAGAAAATAGAAACCTTACGGACTTCAGGGTCTTTATTAAAAATGGTGACAACAAGATTTAATACTTATCTTTTTATGAAAGACATATTTTATAAGGAATTAGGAAACTCGATGGGCTGTTATGATCCAATAGCACCTTTTGGAGATAATATTATTAGAGAGTTATAAAGTTAAAATGATTTTGATAGGGCGTGGCCGTCATTTTTACAGAGAAAATATTTACCACCGAATGTGTGCAATAATGAATCTAAGAGATTCTTTTGAGTTTACCAAAACGAGGAAATGAGTATGAAAAACATTTTTATCACGGCCACTTTTTTGCTTTCATTTTCAGGTTTTGCCACAGAGGCCGATTCAGAACTCTTTACCTCTAAGTCTTCCACAAAGAGTGATTATATCTTACTTAGTGGATGTCGCCAGGCCAAAAATGATGCGATTGAGTCAGCAAAAGAGATGTGTTTTCAGAAAGGTTATGCTGAGTGTTTATTGAAAGAAGCCAAGAAAATTGAGTCCTCAAAGGCCGGGATTTATTTGGCCACAGAGGAAGTCAATGGTTTATTAAGCACGCGTTTTGTTTATAAGTCGGGCCATTGCACGTTCGAAGCTCATGTTAGGGGTATAAACTAGATTTATTCCCCTAATAAAAGATCGGCCTCAATAGAGAGTCCAATATTTTCTCTTGTTATTTTGCAAAAGAAGCTTTGTCCATTAAATTCAGTTTCTTCCCAGTCTAGAATATACTCATCCCAGATTTCATCTGAACTTTCTTCTTTGGCAAAGTAGGAATCGAAAAAGACTCCGACGAAATCAAAAAGATCATTTAAGATAGCGTCACTATTGGTTTTGTCATTAAGATCAGCGGACATGAAGAGAGTTATGGGAGAAACGGTTTGATCTAAGCCTACATAAGAGACAATCATGAGGACTTCTTTAGGAAAAGAGAAGCCATAGACTGCAAAACTTTTATCATCCCTCAAGCACTTATCGCCATAAATATTCAAAAGAATTTGTTTTAAACTCTCTGCCCAATCATTAGGGAAAAGGACAGCAGGGATGTCATGATCAAGTCTTGAAAACATAGAAGCTCCGGTATAGTAGAGGCTTAGATATAGCTCGTAAAAGCTCTGTTTGCAACGAGTGATGAGTATGTTTTAATGATTTCAAAATTTTTAAAGGGAGTTCTTATGAGTGTTTATATTCTTTCTGGTGCGCGCACTCCAAGTGGCAGTTTTTTAGGTTCACTTTCAACGGTTTCTGCTCCAAAGCTTGGTGCAGTTGCGATTGCGGCCGCTTTAAAAAAAGCAGACATTTCGACGTCCACTGTCGATGAAGTTTTTATGGGTAACGTTGTAACTGCTGGTGTTGGGCAGGCTCCCGCTCGTCAGGCCGCAATCTTTGCGGGACTTCCAGAGTCTGTGCCATGTACAACCCTTAATAAAGTTTGTGGCTCTGGTTTAAAGACTATTATCACAGGTGCTCAAAGTATTCTTGCTGGTGATAATAAACTTGTTGTTGCCGGTGGGATGGAGAATATGTCTATGGCCCCCCATCTTTTAATGAATTCCCGCAATGGGATTAAGTTTGGAGAAGCAAATCTAAAAGATTCTATGCAATGGGATGGATTATGGGATGTGTATTCAAATCGTGCAATGGGGAGTTGTGCAGAGGAGGCAGCTGCAAAATTTTCAAATCGTGAAGAACAAGATGCTTATTCCATTGAATCTTTTAAGCGTGCCCAGGCGGCCATTAAAGATGGAGTTTTTGACTCGGAAATTGCAGCGGTTACGATTAAAGGAGCAAAAGGGGATACTATTGTCACAACGGATGAAGGACCCTTTAAGGCAAACTTTGAAAAAATGCCTACCTTGAAGCCCGCCTTTGAAAAAAATGGAACGATAACAGCGGCCAATGCTTCAACAATTAATGATGGGGCCGCGGCAGTTGTCTTAGGTGGAGAAGAGTACAAGGCCCAAGCAAAATTTAAAATTCTCTCCTATGCAAGTCATGCCCAAAATCCTACTTGGTTTACGATTGCTCCAATCGAAGCGATGAATAAGGCCTTAACGAAGGCCCAATTGAAACTTGAGCAAATTGATTTATTTGAAATTAATGAAGCTTTTGCAGTGGTTGCACTCACGGCCATGAAAGAGTTAAAATTAGATCATAATAAAGTGAACATCTATGGTGGTGGCGTGAGCTTGGGACACCCAATTGGATGCAGCGGAACCAGAATTGTTGTGACACTTATGACGGCAATGGAAAAAAATTCAGCAAAATATGGAATGGCCGCAATTTGTATTGGTGGTGGAGAGGCCCTTTCGATTATACTAGAGAGACTTTAATACATTTTCAATTTAGAAGGATTCTAAATGGCAGTGACAACAGCAGCAGGGACGCAAAAAAAATCAGGGATAAAGACCTTACAACCAGGGGAAATACTCTTTCATGAAGGGGATGCAGCTGTTTCGATGTATATCATTCAAAAAGGGCAACTTCGTTTATTTCGCCCTAAGGGGAAAGGTTTTATTGAGCTTGCTGTTCTTCGCTCTGGAGAGGTCTTAGGGGAAATGTCTTATTTTGATCCTGATTCAAAAAAGCGTAGTGCTTCTGCGGCGGCCATTGCTTATACCGAAGTCATCGAGATTTCTTTTGTTGCTCTTGAGAAAACGATGACTGCTTTGAATCCATGGTTTAAGACACTTATTAATACTCTTGCAGAACGATTGCGAAAAAGTAATGAGAAAGTAAAAGCACTTGAAAATAATTCCATTGGTTTTTCGGGAGAGTTTAAGTTTTTTCAATCGGCCGATGTTGTAAAAATCCTTTCTTTGCTTTATTTCACCTTCAGGGGCTTAGGAGAAAATAAAGACGGAAAATGGGTGCTGCATATGAGCAAACTTAAAATGTATGCGGTCGATATTTTTGCTATCAATGAAGCTAAAATTGAAGAATTTATTCAACTTCTCATCACCGAAAAAATAATTGAAGTCGCCATGGATGAGGATGGCTCACCTAAAAATTTACTCATAAAAGAGCCTGACACTTTAAGAATTTTCCAAGTCTTTTTTAATACTCAAAGATCAATGAAAGACGATAAGAAATTGATTATTTCAAATAAGTGCGAGAAGTTTTTGATCAAAGTTTTAGAAGACGTTGAGGGAAAAGAAGTTGTCGAGGGAAAAGTAGAAGTGGATCTCTCGGCCATTGTCAATTATTTCAAAGAATACAATGTTCCTATTGTTTTAGAAGATTTTCAAGGGGCCAGAAACGCAAGATTTTGTGGTGAATACAAAATGGAAGACAATGGGCGAGTGACAGCACCTCTCAATATTGATTATCTAAAAACAATGTTTCCGGTTGTTCGTTTTATGAATGCCCTTAACCGACTTAATGATTTAAAGGCCCAGGCTAATCGCTAGTGGTTATTGAGATTTTGATGTATAGTAAACTTCAATTTTATTACCTGATGAATTTGTAAATTGAGCACTACCATTTAACCTAATAATGTATCCAGAATCGACGGGATGATCATAAGGAAAATTGACGATTTTAAGCTTACTGGAATCAAGGGCATTAATGAATTGTGTTCCCATATAATCCCAACCATTAGTTGTACTTTTAGGAATCACATTGCCATTAAGTCGAACCTCGATCGTTTCAGCATGAGGCTCCCCATTGGTGAGGTAGATATATCCATAATTCTTTTTAATTTCTGAGTAAGTAATTTTCAAACACTCTGGATAAATAACCTGGTCGTGAGCACCATTAGTTGATTCAGGAGGAGAAAAGAGTTGAATCATTTTACCAGTAAATGGTTCACCAGAAGTTGGGTATAGACGAGTCCGATGATTGTTTTGATTGCCGATATACTTAAAGCCACTGGTGGGCGTTCCTTCAGTATTTGTATTGTTGATTAAATCAACGGCGATGTTATCTATGCCTATACGACTGACTCTTAAAGTGTCTGGGTCAAGAGAATCATCAAGACCAGCGACTGGCCAGAAGTCATAGACGTGTTTGATGAGTGTTTGTTTAATAGCGGTATTAACGCCATCAAAGATATTACTATAACCATTACAAAGATTGTAAGCATCTGGAGTCGATCTAAGATCATCATTAGCAGATGGCCAACCATTAGTATATGTTGATTGGTAAATGGCCGTGCTTGTTTTGCTATATCGACTGCTTATTTTATTAAGTCCTTCACTGCAAAGAGTTTGAGGAGTGATGCTGATGAATCTTAGCATCGAAGCGTCTAATGATGAAGGGATTCCATGATGAGCACAAGTGCTTGGAGCAATGTCACTATTTCCTCTAAGGCATAAAAGTTTTTCTTTCATCTTTTGAAGAAAAGCCTTTTCATCACCGCCAGCACACTGATTATATCCAGTGCTTAACTCACAACTTCTGTCATCCCCGTTAGACATGAGCACAACGATAGTATAGGCTTGAGGGCGAAAAATACTATTGAGACCACTGTGTTTTTGAATGATCTCGGCTGCTCGATCAACTCCTCGCTCTGCCCCACCACTTGCTTTGCTAAATGCCAAGACTAGTTCTTCATCTTTGCCTTTTGCCTTAACCTGAAGTTCAGAAGAGAGTGAGCTCTTGTCACTTACTATCAAAGAGGCTTCATTTAAAAGATTTGCATCGGTTGAGATCAGTGGAACTGATAAAACATGATAATCAAATTTATCAGAGACATTATTGATGAGTTTTCTAAGAGAGTCTTTTGTTTCAGGTCTAATAAAATTTGAACTTGTGCTATTATCCCAAAGCATAAGAATGTCTACTTTGGGTTTTATGAGAGTGTATTGTGAACAAAGACTGTTGGTATAGGTTGTTGCAGCACTAATGGCATTAGATTGATTTCCTTTATTGGCAGCGAACTCTTCCTTGGCACAAGAAAAAAGCAGCAACGAAGCCATTAAAAAAAGTGAATTTCTCATACTGTTTACCTTATTCCATCGATCTTATCATTTTACTTCATAACCGTCCTCTGGCCTATCGGCAAATGGTTTATTTTCTTGAGTAGGAGACCAGAATACTTGAAAATACCCGAGTGATTCTCTCTCGACAGGGCAAAAACTGTCTCACTGTTTTCATCATTTCAAAAAGTTAAAATAGAAGAAGATTTTAAAGGATATTTGGGGAGAGGGAGTCTAAAATGACAAATTGGTATTATGTTCAAGGATCTGAGCGAGTCGGTCCCGTGACAGAAGAATTTCTAAATCAATTATTTCAAAAAGAAGATATTACTCATGAAACTTATATCTGGAAGAAAGGATTTAAAAATTGGGAGAAATTAAAGGATGTAAGTGAACTTCATTTTTCAAAAATGCCTTCTTCGAAAAAAGAGATAACGAAAGAGATAACGAAAGAGATTACGAAAGAGATAACGAAAGAGATAACAAAAGAAATTCGAAATGAAATGAAAGCGGAGGGGAAATCTCCTGACATAAAACTCCAATTTGAATGGAATTCCCTATCAGATAAAGATGAAAAGTTTTTTATAAAAATAGGAAATGATCGTAGAGCTAAAGTTGGGGCAACTGTTTTTGGACCCTATTCCCTTATAGAATTAAGAGAAGCTTTAAAGGAAAAAAGAATCAATAGTCGTACACTTCTTTTTGCTGCGGGGATGCAAGGCTGGGTTGAAGTTGGTCAAACTCCACTAGACCCAAATAATGATAGGCTAAACTTACAGCTTGTGAAAGATTCGGCCCCATTAATAATGATTATGGAATTTCTACCAAGACCGCTAATTACGCTTGTTAGTCGAGCTGGAATTAAAGAATGTTCTTTGTTAGGATTAAGTCCCTCCCAAATAGGAAAAGATGTGTTATGTTCGCTTTATTTAGGAACGGAACTAAAAGAAAAAAATATAAAGTTGAAACTTGAGCATTATAATCCTAAGCAACAAGAAGTTGTTTGCAAAATTGTTGAAATGAATGATGGAGCTCAACGAATCATGCGGAACTATGTAGAATAAAATAATGAAGACAGTAATGGCTTGGAAAAAATTAGAAAATGGTATTTCTGTTGGGCATTTTAACTCAGTTGATTCTATTCCTGGATTTAATTGCAGTCAGGTTTATGTAAAAAAAATAGAGGCCATAGACAAAAATCCGGAAAAGGCAGTGACCCTTTTTTTATTGCATGACATTGGTCAATATCATGGAAGATTTCAATCTTTCATAGAGTGGATGAGACAAAGAAATCCCTATGTGACTTTTGTTTGCATGGATTTTGTGGGGCATGGGCTTAGTTCGGGAACTCGTGGTCATTTTGAACAATTTGATTCATTGGTTAATGATTTCCATTACCTTCTTGAGCAGTTTTATAAAACCAAAGAGAATGGTGAAAGATGGATTCTTTTGGGACATGGAATGGGAGGACTTGTTGCACTCGATTTGATGAATCGTTTTCAGGATTCAGTAGAGGATAAAGTTGATGGTCTCATTCTTTCCAATTTTATTTTAAAATTTTCTTCTTTTCTTCTTCGGACTGACAATATTTCGTTTTTTGAGAATGGTGGAATAAGTAAAATATTGTCCCATTCAAGACCTCTGCGCATTTATCGAGGACATGAAATATTATCTTGTCCTCAGGCCATTTTAAATTACGAAAAAGACCCAATGGTTATCCATCGCCCAACGCTCAATAGTATTAAAGAAATACAAAAAAGGATGGTAAACGTCTATCATGATTCTTATTTTTTGAGCAAACCACTTATGTTGATTAAGTCTGAGAGCGGGGCCAATTTGCTAAGCAATGGGATGGATTATTTTAGCAGGGGAATAAAAAAAGGACTGTTAATGGAAAAGAAGTATTCCCTTATGAAGCATGACTTGTATAATGAGAGAGAAAAAGAAAGTGTATTTGAAGATATAATGAACTGGATGAATACCAATGAGAATTAAAGCCTTGTTAATGTTAACTTTTTTAGCCTTTCTTGTCTCTTGTTCAAACTTGAGCAAGAACAGTGTCCAAGAAGCAAACTTGCCTCTGAAAAACGGAACTTTTAATGAAAAAATATGGAAAGAGGATTTAATTTTTCAAAGAATTTCTTGGTATCATGAACTCACTATGCAGTTTGATGTTTTATTGGCCCATGTCTCACCTCAGTCATCTTTTAATTTTTGGCTTTCTAAAGATGAACTGGATCAAATGGTGGGGTGTTTTGATTCAAGAGTTGTCTTGGCCTACTCTCTGGATACTAAGGAAATTCCTTATTCTGCACTTTATGATCAGTTAGAAAAATCGGGTTATAGTCGTTTTGATTTACTGAGTTTTAAGAAACATCTTTTAGGTCATCCAGACTCTCAAGTTAATGGCTTCCGTCTTTATCATATTTTTGGAATTTGTAAAAAAATGGATGATCATAAGTCCTTGATTATAAACTTCCCTGGTTATTCTGAAAAATCCGTTAAATGAATTTAAGTTTTTGATACTATTTTCCGATAAAATATATCGGGAGTAGAATAAATCATGGGCGATACACAAAAACGCGAACGCTTTGGACGCTATTTGATATTAGATCATCTAGTTGATGGTGGAATGGCCAAGATTTGTCGTGCTCGCTTTTTAGGCGAGCAGGCCGATAAAGTTGTGGCCATCAAAATGGTTCAACCTCAATTTTCCAAAGATCCTGCTTTTAAGACTATGTTCATGGATGAAATAAAAGTCACCTTTGGTTTACTTCATCCCAATGTCATTCAAACGTATGATTATGGAATTCATAGAGGCCAGCTCTTCGTTGCAATGGAGTATTGCGATGGGCGAAATCTCAAAGAATATTTAGATAAACTAAAAGAGCGGAAATTTGTTTTTCCCGTTGAAATTTCGACTTATATAATATCTCAAGCATGCCAGGGTCTTTATTACGCTCATACTTTTAGAGATAAATTATCTGGTGTACAAACAAATATTATCCACCGGGATATCTCTCCACATAATATAATGCTCACTTATGATGGTGCTGTAAAAATTATTGATTTTGGTATTGCAAAGTCACAAACGAACTCCGAAATGACCCAAGCAGGAACGATTAAAGGGAAATTATCTTACCTCGCACCTGAGTATCTTGAAGGTCTTGAATTAGATCCTCGCTATGATCAATTTGCTCTTGGAATTACTCTTTGGGAAATGTTGTGTTCTCGAAAGCTATTCAAGGAAAATAATGATCTCGCTATCCTTAAGAAAATCCAAGAATGTAAAATTCCCCCTCCATCATCTATTAACCCAAATGTACCAAAAGAACTTGATGAAATTGTTTTAAAGGCCCTTAGTAAAGATCGTAACAAGCGATTTGAGAATCTTGATCAAATGAATCGTGCATTGATGAAGTTTCTTTATGCTAAATATCCTGATTTTAATGGGACTGATCTTTCTTATTTTTCCCAAGAGCTATTTAGAGAAGAGATTAAAAAAGATCGAGAAAAGATGTTTGAGTTTGGGAAAATTGATATTAAAGCTTATTTAGAAGAGCTAAAGAAGGAAGCAGAAAGTGGTGTTGCCAAAGAAAAGGACATAACACAGAGTCATCAGCTTTCAGACGTTTCAAAATCTAAAGAGAATGTCATTGATTTTGGATTTGAAGAGCGCAAGTCAAAGGGATGGGTAACTCAGACTTCAAAAAAAATAGGAAACCTTTCTGCAAAAGAAGATTCAACATCGAGTGAAATCATTTCAAAACCGCAGAAAAATCCATCAATGGAATTAGAAAGAAGTGCAAAATCCGCAAATCAGAAGTCAATGCTTCATAAAAGGGCCGAGTTGACGAGAACCTCGATAAATACTAAAGAAGAAAAGAATGACTATGCAAAAAAGAAAAATGCAGGTCTTATGATTGCCACTGTTTTTTTGGGAGTCGTTGCCATAGGCGCTTATCTTTATTTTTCGAGACTAAATCATAGACCAGTTGCTTTAATAGACAAAAATCTTCCTGTTTCCAAAAATCGTCATCCAGCACAAATGGCCAATGGTGCAAATCACGTTTCTGATGAAGAGGGAAAGGATAAAGGAAATATTGTATTATCTCATTTTGATAAACAAAAAATGCAAGTCTTTGTTGATGGTCAGAGACGCGAGGTTGATCTCTTAAGTAGTATTAAAATACCCTTAGGAAAAGAGCTTACCTTAAGAGTTCAAATTGAAGGAAAACGGCATTTTGTTAAAGAAATTCGTGCGGATAATTCTTCGGCCATCGAAATTGAAATACCGGATATGCCGGCCATAGCTTATGGATATATTAATACTTCTTCACGTTGTGCAGAAGGTGAAATTCGCTTTGAGCTTTATGGTGAAAAACGGGTAAGTGTAATACCGATGTCGGAAAGTTTTGGAATACCACTTCCTTTAGGCCTTGACGATAAAGGACAGATTACTCCTCAAAGTTATCAACTTTTCTTTAAAAAGAAAGATGAAGATATTGAGCATAAAATCGAAGTCACGCTTAATCATGAAGATCAGACTGTTGATCTTTGTGATCAATTCTAATTTAATTTCTTTAATTCAGGTAACTCTATTCAGTTTGATCGTTTTTTGTTTGCTTAAAAATATTATTTTTTCTCATATTGAGAAGTTTCATAATGTCGGCCGCTGTTTCCTCAAGGGCCTTATCAGTCACGTTGAATACTGGCCATCGCTTATTTTCTTTAAATATATTATTGGCCCATTCAATTTCTTCTACAATTTTGTTGTGTTCAGCATACTCGCCCTGGTGCTTGTCAGCTCCTAAGCGCTGAAGGCGATTTTTTCTAATTTCACTTAGTGAATCTGGGTCAATTGTAAGTGCAAAAATTTTTCGTTGATCAACTTCGATGAGCTCTTTAGGCAGGGGTTGATTTTTTATCATTGGAATATTAACTACCTTAATTCCATGCTGGGATAAGTAAACGGACAAAGGTGTTTTTGAAGTTCTAGAAACACCTACCAAGATGACATCAGCAAGATGAAGGGAGGTGAGGTTTCTTCCATCGTCATGGTTAAGAGTAAATTCCATGGCCTCAACTCTTTTATAATAATCATCATTGACAGCTCTTAACAGTCCTGGCTCTGACATGGGTTCCTGGTTAAAGTAATTAGAGAATGCCGTTAAGGCCGGGCCGATAAGGTCGAGTGTTCGAACGTGTTTGGTGCGAGAAAGTTCAGCAATATATTCTCGTAATTTACCAGAAACGATGGTGTGAATAACTAGGTCATGATGGATTGCTGCTTCCGTAAAAATGGCATCAATTTGCTCAATAGTGCGAATGTTTTTATAGCGGGTAAAATAGACTTCTCTCTCTTTAAATTGGGCCATAACTGCCCTCGAAATGGCCGTCGCCGTTTCACCTGTTCCATCCGAGATAATGATGATTTTTAAACGCTGGGTACCTAGTGGCATAAATGATCCTTTCTTTGCTTTAAAGCCTATGCCTTATCTTAGCATTTTCTTATGAATTGCTCTACGTTCAAAAATATTTTATCTTGGTCGGTTAGTGGGTTGCAGGACAGTTTCGGAGAAATTTTATTAAAAAAAGTGCGTTGAGACTTCGCTAATTGCCTTGTTGAAATGGAAATTCTCTCAATACACTCATGCTGATTTGCAAAGTGGCCAAGTTTGAATTCGATGGCCTCTTTATATCCGATAGATCTGAGTGGTTTTTCTGTTAAGCTAAATCCGCTTTGGATAAGTGACTCAATTTCTTCCATGAGTCCGTCACTAAACATCTTTTCGGTGCGTTCCTTAATAATATTAAAATGCTGCTCCTTGGGGAGATCTAAGTAGATATGGAGAATATTCCAAGGGTGAATAATCGTGCTAAAATTGTAGGGAGAGAGAGAGTCGAGTGCTTTTTTTTGATCAGAAATTTTAGTACCAGTCATTTCAAAATGTAATGCTGCTCGAATTAGGCGGTAATGGTCATTTATATGGAGATTGGCAAGGGATTCAGGATCATGTTTCTTAAGATAATCAATGATGCTTCCTATTCCATTTTCTTTGTAAAGCATGTCAAATTTATTTTGAATTTCTTCACTTGGAGAAAGAGACTCGTACATTCCTTTTAATAGTGCCCGAAGGTAAAATGCGCTTCCTCCTACAAGAATGACACATTTTTGCAGGGTCATTAGTTCTTTAATAAGGAACTCGCCTTGCTTAATAAAATCTGCAGCATTCATTGGAGAGGAGATGGAAGCGATATCGATCATGTAGTGAGGAATATTCTTTCTTTCTTTTTCAGTGGGTTTTGCAGTACCAATTGAGATCTCTTTATAAAAAAGTAGCGAGTCGAAGTTGACGATGACTGTGGGGATTTGAAGATGAGTAATTATTTTTTCCGCTAGATCAATGCTTGTTTTTGTTTTTCCAGAAGCGGTAGGTCCAGAAAGAATAATCAACTTATTCATTTGATTAAGCCTTTTAACGTATTAGTCGATAAGTGAAAAAGAAGAGCGAGTCTTTCAGCACTAGTGTCTTTCAAAATTTGAGAAATAAGATAATCAGGAATGCGAGACTCCTCCGGCCAGTTAATCTCTACAAAAGAAGAAAATTCTTTTTGGTCAAAACATAAAACCTTACTATTTTTAAAATAGGAGATTAGGCAATTGGTAATATCTCGAGAAATTACCTGGGGAACAAAACGAGGAAGAGTTCTCAATGCAATTACTTCAGTATTAAGGCGATCAAGTTCAAAACCTAAGTTTTTTAATTCGTCAAAAGAGGCGTCAATTTTTCCTTTAGGGATTTTGAAAGGTTCGCTAATTAACAAAGGCCCCGATATCTCTTCACTCTCAATAAATTCTTTCAATGATTTCGAGAGATAATAGGCCATTATTTTTTTAATGCTGCCGATATAAAATTGATTCTCAATTTTTAAGAGGAGAAATTGATCATCAATATGTCCTACAATGAATGGAGATGAAGGCTCATTCATATTGAAGGATTGCTCATCTGAAAAAAGAGGGGAAGGTGATTGCCCCCAGTTTTTTTGAGTCGAAAGAGATTGGGTTTGTCGGTTTAATAAATCAATGTTTTGATCTTGCTCTCTGGTAAAAAAGGGAATTTGCTCTAAATCTTTAGGCATTATGTTCGTAGGAATGGCCTTTTTCTTCATTGCCGACCGCAGGGAGCTAACGAGAAGAGAGAAAACAATATCAGATTTTAAAAACTTGATATGGGTTTTATTAGGATGGACATTCACATCTATGTCTTCTGACGGTGTAGTAATCTTCACTATATAATGTCCACTTTCTCCATGCTTCCATAACGGATCAAGCGTTCTCAAGATGGCCTGATGAAGAGATTTGTCTTGAAAGAAGCGATTATTAGCAAAAAGATAATGATGACGAAATTGTGGAGTTGTATGAGTTGATGGAGTGAAATAAACTTCAACTCTATAATGCTCATATTCTTCAGAGGCCCACCAAATGGAATCGTTGTTTTCTTTGGTGATCTTTGGGAAAAAGACTTGTTGAACTCTGTTTAGAGGATTATTGGACTTGAAAATTTCTTTTTCTTTTTCGTCCCATTTTATTGAGAACGAGACATCTGGATTGGATAAAACAAAAGCATAGAGCATTTTTTTTAAAGCTGATTTTTCGCTCACTTTTGATTTGATAAATTTTAATCGAGCAGGAGTGTTATAAAATAAATCTTTAATATAAAGGGAAGTTCCATGAGTACTGGAATGGTAGGGAATCAGTAGCTCTTGGGAGCCGCCATGAATAATTATTTTCCCCCCCTCCGTATTACTGTCTTGAGGTTGGGATGTACATGTTACTCTGGCAGAAGCCGCTACGCTCGCCAAGGCTTCTCCTCTGAAGCCAAAGCTGTGTAAGTGAAAAAGGTCATCATAGGTTTTTAGTTTTGAAGTTGCGTGCCTTAGAAAAGCATAAGGTAGGTTCTCGAAACTTATACCGTGGCCATTATCTTCAATTGAGAGGAGATCAAGTCCATTTTCAATGAGGTGAATATTGATTTGGTTCGATTGAGCATCAAGGGAGTTCTCTATGAGCTCTTTGACTAAAGATGCAGGACGTTCGAGAACTTCACCAGCTTTTATTTGATCGATGATGTGTTCAGGAAGAATTTCAATTTTCGGATTGGAGTTTTTATTTGTCATTGGCCTCTAAAAAAGTTTACTTGATTTCTGCCACCTTCCTTGGATTTGTAGACGGCATCATCAGCTCTTTTAAAGAGATCTGTTCCCGTGACTACTCCTTGGCGATAATCTGCAACTCCGATAGATGCTGTAACGGGAAGTCTTTTCCCATCGTAAAGAAACTCTTTGCTTTCAATTAATTTACGCAGACGTTCTGCTATTTCGAAAGACTGCTTAAGATTAGTCTTAGGCAAAAGAATGACAAATTCTTCTCCACCATAGCGAGCAAATACATCTTGATCACGAATACCGTTGGCCCTTATGACTTGGGCCATTTCTTTTAAAACATAATCTCCCGCATCGTGGCCAAAATTATCATTGAGTTTTTTAAAATGATCTAAATCAAAAATGACAAGGGAGAGTGGCTCACCAGTGACTTTGCATTTGTTGACTTCTAAAGTTATGCGGTTGTTGAAATATGATTTGTTGTAACAACCTGTATGTTTGTCAGTGTTGGCCTCTAGATTAAGTTTGTCATAGGTTAGTCTTTCAGTATCACCTTTGGGAAGATATTTAAGGGCAATACTTCCAATTTTAATGATGTCCCCTTTGGCAAGAGGAGTAAGACCTTCAACTTTTTTATTGTTGAGATAAGTTCCATTTTTGGAGCCACAATCTTCTAAGATATGGGTCTCGCCATTTTCTAAAAGTTTGAAGTGATATCGAGAAACCCCGTTAAACTCTAGGGGGATTGTATTGTCAGCATTTCTTCCAATGCTGACTTGTGAGACAACTAAATCAAAAAGAGTTCCATTTAAATCTCCACCAACAACGAGGAGGGCCGCAGGTTTTTGGAATGCTTCTTTTTCTGAAGCTTGCAATGCTGCTCGAATGTCTGTTAAGACAATGGTGGTATCATCAGTACTCATTGAGGGTTAATCCTTATTAAAAACGATAATCAATGATTAATTTTAGCGAACACAGGGAATTATTTCAACTGGTTCAAAAAGTGTAGGGCGTAAATCTTGCCTGCTTCCACTCCTGGTTGATCAAAAGGATCAATCATTAAGTAACTCCCCATCAGAGCGGTGAGCGATTCAAAGAAGATAATGAGCTCTCCCATGTGGAATTCATCATTTTTTTCTATTTGAATATGGAGGGTCGGTCGTTCATTTTCTTCCAGGGCCTTAAGTGTACCAAGGAACTCGGCCTTCATAAGTTGCGCCAGACTATAGCTTGAAAGTTTGTCTTGGGTTTTGCTTTTGAATGCTGATTTTAAGGGATAGTCGTGATTAAATTGTTTAACTTCGAGAAGAATGAGGCATTTGTTATTTGGGCCTTCCATGAATAGTTGCATCTGGGAATGTTGATCAGTAGCACCGTAACTGACAATTGGGGTTAAGCCGACATTAACAATTTCGCCTTTGTTATTTGTTTTTTTCCCTAGACTTTCGGCCCAGAGTTGAGTGAACCAAAAGGAAAAGAAGCGCAATTTTGAGGAATAAGGCATTAGGACTGTTTGATCAATGCTCTTTTGAACTTTTAGGTTGTACAAAAAATCTGCTGTTCTAAGAAGTAAATTCTCTTGGGAGTTTTCAAGACATAGCTTTTGAGCAGAATTGGCCCCATTAATAAGCTCATCGATATTAATTCCGGCAAATAGAGCTGGAAGAAATCCAACCGGAGTCAAGACGCAAAAACGGCCTCCAACATCAGAGGGAACCTCTAGAGAGAGAATTTCTAATTCGCGTGCCAGGTCAAGTAATTCACTTTTTTTAGGATCTGTTGCAAAAACAAAATAATTCTTGAGCTCATTTAGGGCAATGCTTTTTTCACTTAAAAAATTCGTAATAATCGCGAGAGTGGCCATAGTTTCAGCCGTCCCTCCTGATTTAGAGACGAAGTAAAACAGGCAATCGTCTGGATTCAGACCATTTAATTGTGAATAAATTTCATCTGGATCAATATTGTTTATGAAAATAAATTGTTGATCATTTTTTTTTAGTGCTTGAACTAACATTTCAGGACCAAGACTAGATCCACCGATTCCAATATGCACAAATATTTTTCGATCTTTAAAGCGTTCAAAGATGACCTGCGAGCTCTTTTTTAATTCTGCGCGATTGTGAGTCGTGAAAAATTGAGTTCCAGGATTGGCAATAATCTTTTTAAAATCCTCAAGTCTTGAAAGTTCAGGAGGTTTCGTTTTTTCTGAAAAGTGAAATGTTAAGCTCATGACTAACCTTAGTGTGTAGAGTATTCTTTTTTGAGACTTCTTGCGATAACGACTCTCTGAATTTGATTAGTTCCTTCAACGATCTGTAAAACTTTAGCATCTCTCATGAATCGTTCAACGGGATATTCTTTAGTATAGCCAACTCCACCTAAGATCTGAACAGCGTCAGTTGTCACTTTCATGGCCGTATCTGTCGCTTTCAATTTGGCCATGCATGCAAGCTTGGCATTTGGGGTTTTATTGTCATAATCTCTTGCTGCCTGTTGAACCAGGAGGCGAGAGCACTCAATTTCACAGGCCATATCGGCCATCATGAATTGGAGTCCTTGAAAATCAAAAATTGGCTGCTTGAATTGATGGCGAGTCAGAGAGTATTTAACGGCCTCATCTAATGCCCTTTGGCTACAACCAACGGCAATCGCCCCAATCGTGAACCGCCCTTTATCTAAGGCGGCCATGGCAATTTTAAATCCTTCGCCCTCATTCAGAAGTAAGTTCTCACTAGGGATAAAGCAATTGTGGAAAATTAATTCTCTGGTTGGAGAAACTCGCCATCCCATTTTTTTTTCTTTTTTCCCATAGGTAAATCCAGGAGTGCCGTCTCTCACAATAAAAGCTGAAACTCCCTTGGCCCCCATTTCACCTGTTCTCGCCATAACGATATACGTTTTAGCTATGCCTCCTGAAGTTATCCAAATTTTCGAGCCGTTTAAGATATAACCACCTTCGGCCTTTTTAGCTGTCGTTTGAAGAGAAGCGGCATCAGAACCTGAGCCAGATTCGCTTAAGCAAAAAGCGCCAATTTCAGCCCCAGACGTTAAGCTAGGAAGATATTTTTTCTTTTGATGTGAATCGCCAAATTCGTTTAAAATGGCCTGAACCATGGCCGAGACAGAAATGGTTACAGCGTATGAGACAGAGGATTTTGCAATTTCCGTGAGGGCAATAATGAAATCTTCATAGGTCATCCCCATTCCCCCATACTCTTCCGGGAGAGGCATTCCGCAGAATCCAAGTGAGCCTAGCTCATTAAAGAGCTCCATACGGAATTCTTCTGATTCATCGTCGTGTTCCATGTGGGGTTCTATTTTATCTATACGAAATTTTTCAAGTTGTTTTTTTAGTTCTAATTGTATTTCGTTCATAATTTAGTCTCGTAAATCTTTTAATAAATTTTTAGCAATTATCAATATCATGACTTCGTTTGTTCCTGCACCAATCTCATTGAGTTTGTTATCTCTCATCATACGTTCAACCGGAAATTCTCTAGAATATCCATACCCGCCATGGAGTTGAATGGCATCAAGAGCTATTTTGGTGGCCATTTTGGGAAGAGCTAATTTAACTTGAGCAGCAATGCTTGGCCCTCGTTCACCCATGTCGTATCTTTTAGCAGTAGTGTAGAGAAAACTTCTCATCATTTCTGTTTCAGTGGCCATTTCAGCAATCATTTTTTGAATCATTTGAAATGAGCCCAAGTGTTTACCAAACTGTTTCCTTTCGGTTGCGTATTTAATACATTGATCAACGCATGCTTGAGCAATACCAAGAGAAATTCCAGAAATGGTGATGCGTTCAATATCTAAATTTTTCATCATGTGATAAACCGAATCCCCCACGTTTCCAACCAGCTGAGTACTTGGGACTTTGGCATTCTCAAAAACCAATTCACCAGTAGGAGAAGATCTCATCCCCATTTTGTGAATTGGTTTTCCGACTGAAAATCCGGGCGTTCCCTTTTCGACGATGAAAGTGGAAAGATTTTTTTTCTCAATCCCTGTTCGAGTATAAACGTAAGCGACATCTGCAAACTGGGCATTCGTAATCCACATTTTTGCCCCATTGATAGTAAATGAGTTATCACTATTTTGGGTTGCTTTTGTTTGGATTCCTACCGCGTCTGATCCAAATTCTGGTTCGCTCATACCCATACAACCGATATGTTCACCAGTGATAAGTTTTGGGAGGTATTTTGCTTTTTGCTCAGCAGATCCATTGTTTTGGATATTGTTTACGCAAAGAATGGAATGAGCAAGATAAGAGAGAGTGGATCCCGCACAGGCCTTGCCAAATTCTTCCATGACAATAGTTGCGGCCACGGCCCCAAGACCTGCGCCTCCGTATTCAGGATCCGCGGTGATTCCAAGAACGCCGAGTTCCCCCATTTTCTTAAATGCATTGATGTTAAAAGATTCTTCTTCGTCGTGCTTGGTAGCGAAGGGTGCGAGTTCTTTAGTCGCGAAATCTCTACAGAGTCTTTGAAGGTCTTTTTCTTCTTCAGTGAAAAACCACATTGCTTTACCGCCTTTTTGCAGATTATAATTTTTGTAATTATTAATTCATGAATTTATAACAAATTTAGACAAACACTGTAAGACATGAGGTGTTAGTAGTGACTCTGACCACCCCCGTTCCTCGAGATTTTGATACAGTTTTTCCTGGTGAAAATTGGTTTTTCTATTGGAAAACCTCGGCAAGTTTGTGGAGAATGAAGTTGCAGGAATTCCCTGGGACTAAAGTAATTATTCCTATTAATTGGTCTTTTCATTCGGAGACGGGTGATCAATTTGATTTTGATGATCATCGGCCTGAAACCAACCTTTTGAAATTGGTTGAAATTGCGAAGGAAGTGGGGAAGCAAGTTATTTTTTTTCTTCCGTTGACACCGGCCCCTTTTTTACCCAATGGGGGATTGCCGCACTTACTTGCTCGAAGTCTTGCGCTTAATAGTGAGCAGATGGCTTATGGTGTTATTGATGCTGATGATAATCTCATTAAGATCTATTCATTTTTTGACCCAAGGGTATTTGAAGCTTTTGATCGATTTGTAAAAAAGCTTGGGCATTATTTTGCCCAAAATAAAATCGCTTCAGATGTATGGGGTATTCGCTCGGGTTATTTTCAAGATGGACATTTTCATAGTTTTTTAGAAGATTCTTCTAAGACTTTTGAACAAGCTTTTGGGCGTTTTCTCCAAGGGAAGAAGGCAGAAAATCAGACGATTTCCCCTTTGGAGGAGCAACAATTTTCTTTTGAATTCAATAAAACAGTCCAAGATCTTTATATTACGAATGCTCGTGAGTCTATTGGGCTCAATTTTGAAGGATCGCTTGATGTTGCTTTTTTAGGGGCAAGTACGGCAAAATTTCTTAAACGGCTTTCTGGGACTTTGACAAGTATTGATTATACCTCAGAACTGTATGAGTCTTTGGCAAAGGACATTATTCCTTCTTCCGTCTTAATCTCACATCGACTTAAGAAGGGAGTCTTGGCCAGAGAGCTCAATGATTTGGTTGCGAATTCTTATTTACCAGCAAGGCTTTCGGCCAATAGTTCTTACGATTTTGAAGATATCGCTGTTTTTTCTCCGTTAAGTTTTTTTAAAGTTTATGAAAGAGTCGATGGCATCAGCTCGATGTTTCAAAGCTGGGAGCAATTGGGGCTGTGGAAATATCTACGTTCTCAATTTGGTTGGAGTTATAAAGTTATTTCAAGCGATACTCTTAAACTGCATGAAAATAAAAATCCTTATCAGGAGAATGTTCTTCTTTTTCATGGTCATGATGTGGATAGAACCATTTTTAATTTTATTTTGAAAACATTTATGAATGGTGGGCGGATTATATTGAATCGTTCAGGACTTTCAGAAGAATACAACAAGCGTTTTGAAACTTTTTTTTTGGAGAACTCACTTCAAGTAGAAAAGGTTAATTTTAAGATTCCCATCCAGAATATATCTTTAGGGGAAGGACGTTTAGTTTTTATTGATGGGGACAAATTTGAGGATATTAGCGATTTCGATTTTCAAGAATTTTGGATTAAAATCGTTTCGACTTTCTCACTTCTTCATGTGCCTATTCAAAATGTTGAAGGGATCGATTATTATTGGAGAACGCGACCGACTTCAATGAATGAATTAAAATTTGAAGAGATTCGTCGTCTTTCTCTGTATAATCCTACAAGCTATAGAAAAAAAATTAAAATGAATCTCTCAAGAAATTTCGTCGTTTATAAAGTGATTGATGAAATAAATGTCATCGTTCAAACATTTCCCAATGAATTGGAGATTGAGTTGTCCCCGGAAGGGTCGGTCATTGTCGATTTTGGAGTTTTCTCATGAAAGACATAGAGTATATCATCGGGATTTATCACTATATGAATGCATTTCCTGAAATGCATAGTGATTCCGCTTATTACTTGATTTACCTATTGGATGAATTAGGGCAGTTAGATAAATTAGCGGCCCAAAAACTTTATGATGAGCGATTTAAAACAGAGCTCTCTAGCGCAAGTATTCACCAGAAGATGATTGGTCCTTTTGAATCCACTGATCAACTTAATCAATATGCTTTTCAATTATGTGAAGAGTTGAATGCTCAAAAAGTAACTTTGCTTTCTGTGCAGGAGTACAATTCTTTGCTAGAAAGCTCCCAGACTTCTACCGATTTCCATCGCGACCTGCTTTTACAGGGGAATGTTATGGAAAATATCGAAAGAAAAAAGAAAGGCTTTTTAAGCCGATTTTTCTAACGGGAGACCACACCCTCTCCGGTAATCCCTGAGTTGTCTTCTCTCATATTTTCTTCCGGAATTTCTTCTTCAAAGCTTCGAATGGGCGCTGATTGAACCTCATTTGTGAGATCTATTTCACCAGGTGTTGATTGCTCAAGCCGTGAAATGGCCTGCTCTACCTTAACTTCCTCATCGATTTTATGTTCAATTTTATTATGAGATTTCAATGCTTGTCCTTCAATAATTTTTTTCTGCTCACTTTTTGGTTGTACATAATTGGCAAGTCCATCTTTTTTATAATAGAGGGTGAAGCCAGCAAAAATAATATTGGGATTTTTGATAAGTGGTTTGTTGTTTTCCCAAATTTGTTTCCACTTTTTCGGTGTTTGATAAACAGTATTGGATATCGTTCCAAGTGTTTCTCCAGTCTTAATAAGATGGGCAACTCCTTCGGGGTTCCAAACGAATGCATTCGCAGGCGCCTTATATTTTAGTTCCATACCAGATCGTAAAGCAGGGGACTTCCCAAATTTCTCCTGATTTAATTCTCTTAGTTCTTTCCACTTTCCAATATCTCCATAAATCTTAAATGCGATTTGCATAAGGGTTTCACCTTTTTGCACTTTGTATTCCATGATTTTTCCAGCATCGCTACTAGGTGTTTCATTTTGAGCAAGAGCGGGTGATTCCTCAGCTTTTATTTGAGGAGAGGCTTCTTCAACGGCCACATTTTTCTCCTCTGACTTGGATGAATCTGCAGCGAATTCACTTTCCAGTGAGTTTAGATCTGCATTTTCGGGATTTGAGTCCGAAATATTTGAGGGAGCATCTCCTGCGCTAGGTGACTCTGGTTGCTCTTTTGTTTCATTCATTGTTTTAGAAAAAAGATCATCTGCCCCAGAGTTCGATTCCGCTTCGTTACTAGATGTATTGGAATCGGTTGGCTGCTCAGGAGTTCTCCATTTCTCTATCAATCCACAGGAGGATAAAAGAAGTGAAAGGAAGAGAATTTTTAATATACTTTGTCTGCCCACGCCAAACTCCTTAAATGTATCTATCTATGTTCTCATTACTAGAATACGGCACTATGTATTTTTCATGGAGTCCGGGGCAAAGATTTCCTCTTGAGTATATCTTCGGATTATCCGACGAAACGAGTCTATTTGGGGTGTAAAAATTACTTTACGTCGCCAAATGATTCGAGATTTGTTATAAAACGCCACTATGCAAACAACTATGAAAATTCCCCGTAAAAAATCCCTTTATTCTTTTACCTTGAGCGAACTCAGAGATTATTTGGCCGAACGGGGTTTTGCTCGATTTGCCGCAGATCAGATTTTTCAATGGCTTTATAAAAATCAAGAGCGAGACATGAGTCTTTGGACAAATGTGGCCAAAAAAATAAAAGAAGATTTTTCAGAGAATTTAGATTTAGAGCTTCCGACAATTATTTGGAATGGTCTATCAAAAGATGGGACTCGAAAATTCTTAGTGCGAATGAGTGATGCTCAAACAGTGGAAGCTGTGGCCATTCCTGCCAAAGGGCGCTTGACCCTTTGTCTTTCTTCTCAAGTGGGCTGTGCGATTGGTTGTACCTTTTGCCATACTGGAACGATGGGTCTTAAGCGCCATCTCTTGGCCGATGAAATCGTAGGTCAATATATGGCCATTACTTATTGGTTAAAAGAGAACTCTCATCCAGATGAACGCTTAACAAATATCGTTTATATGGGGCAAGGAGAACCTTTACATAATTATGATAATGTTCGGACTGCGACCATTATTTTCATGGAAGATAAAGGGCCAGGGTTGTCTCAACGAAAAATTACACTCTCAACTTCAGGCCTGGTTCCTCAGATTGAAAAAATGTGGGATTTTCCACCTGTTAATATCGCCATTTCGCTGCATGCAGCTCATAATAATATCAGAACAGAATTGATGCCTATTAATAAAGCATATGACTTAGAAAGACTTTTCACGGCCATAAAAAAAGTGCCCCTTAAGGCTTACCGCAGAATTACTTACGAATATATTTTGATTGCAGATCTTAATGATCGGCCAGAGGACATAGAAGGTCTTGTCCATTTATTAGATAAGCAGAAGTCTAAAATTAATCTCATACCCTATAATGATTTTCCAGAATCGAAATTTAAACGCCCTAGCAATGCTAAAGTGATTTGGTTTCAAGAAGAGCTGCTTAAAAGAGGCTATGTATGCACAACGAGAACCACGAAGGGCCAGGATATCCTGGCCGCTTGTGGACAACTAAAAAGTGAATACGAAAAACTCAACTTATGGGATCAACGCGAGTCATTAACAAACAGACTCGAATCCCTCTAATTAAATTAATAAGCTGAATCGAGTTTTGTTTTGTAGAGCCAAGGCTTTGGTCCGAAGGCTTCATCCTTTTTCTCATTTTGAGGGTTTTTTGCTTTATCCGCAGCGATGATTGAGGAAGGTTCGCGCTCAGATTCTTTGTCTTTTTCTGAAGCAATGCCACGGTCTGTTTTTGCGGCCTCTTCAACTTTATAGCCCTCATTAAATTCCACCCCTTTTGCTACCACTTTGGAAGGTGAGGCGAGTTTTAATTGGACATCTGGTGTTTTATACTCTGCCGCATAGGCCAGAGAGCATACCCCAATTGAGAGCATTACGAGCGAGAGAGATTTTGTTTTCATGATTTCACTCCTTGCCGAGATTATCGGTTCAATTTCTTTTCGGCTTAATTCTTTATTTACTTGAGCTGTTTTGTCAGATGCTTAAAGATTGTTTACGGAAGCTCATGTTTTTGAGAATATAGAAGCAATTAAGATCTAGGAATTCTCAAAAAATGGAGTTTTTGTGACCTCTTCAAAAAATAGCAAGGCCTTATTTGGCATTTTTGCCATGGTGTTCGTCTTTTTTGTGATTCTTGTTCTTTTTGCCACCTATACAATGAATGCCTTCAATGAAACGTCGGATGTTGAGAAGAAATCAAATAGCGCACACATTGGGGTCATTGAAATTGAAGGTGTCATCATGGACTCTAAGAATACAGTAGAGCTTCTTCAAAAGGCCGAGGAAGATAAACAGATTCAGGCCATTATTTTGCGCGTGAATTCTCCCGGGGGAGCGGTTGGTCCCACTCAAGAAATCTATGAAGAAATTCAGCGCATTGATAAAATAAAACCCATCTATTCTTCTTTCGGCGCCATTGCTGCCAGTGGAGGATATTATGTTGGTGCTGGGACTAGAAAAATTTGGGCAAGCCCTGGAACTTTAACGGGCTCAATTGGTGTTATTATGGAATTTATGGATCTCTCAAAACTCTATGAATTTGCCAAGGTCTCTCCTCAAACAGTTAAGGCCGGACGTTATAAAGATGCTGGAAACCCTGCCCGTTCTCTGACTGTTGAAGAATCAGAGATGATGAATAAATTAATTGTGAAAGTTCATGAGCAGTTTATCTCAGATATTATGAAGCGACGAGCTTCAGTTATAAAAGGGGATATAAAGGAATTGGCCCAGGGGCAGATTTTTTCAGGTGAATCGGCAAAAGAGCAAGGCTTAGTTGATGAGTTGGGAAGTCTTTGGACGGCAGGGCGAGCAATTCATAAAGAACTCAAACTGAAAGATGAATTTGCTTTGAAGTTCATCAAGAAAAAGAAAAGCGTTGGTATGTTTGATCTCTTAGGATCATTAGACGAAGCTATTTCGAAACTTAATATTAATAGTCTTGTCCATAGTGATAAGGCTCCGCTACTTATGTTTAAATAAAATGGAAATATATTATATTTGGGCCCAGGAACATTTGCTTGCCGTCGTGGCCACATTATTAACTTTAGTTTTAGTTTACCACTACCTCATCGAGAAGCAGACTGGTGCTAAGTTATCGAAGAGGTATAGGAATTCAATTTTTGAAGCTCAATCAAAAATTTTCTTAAATGCAACTCAATATTTAATTTCTGGAAACAAAGATCTTGCCATAAAAGAGTTTTTAAGTGCGGTAGATATAAATCGAGAGACTATTGAAACATACTTTGCGCTTGGTGGTCTTTTTCGCAGCAACGGAGAAATTGAAAAGGCAATTAGTATTCACCGCTCACTTATTGCCAGAGAAAATATTTCAGAGTCCCATCGACTTCGTGCACTCAAAGAGCTTGCCATTGATTTTGATAAAGGTGGATTTGTCGATAAGGCCATTGAAACTTATAAAGATGTTTTAAAAATCAATCGAGATCAAGTCGAAGTAATTCAGGCCCTTTGTCGGATATATGAGGACACAGAAGACTGGGATCAAGCTTATAATTATAGAATTATGCTTTCTAAAGTGGGTCATCAAAATCAAGCCGAGACAATTTCACATATCCTCGTTGAAAAGGCCAAGCAGCTTTTTGAAAAAGGTGAATTTAAGAGATGTGAAGAAGATCTTGAAGATGCATTTCGTTTTGCCCCTTCTGTCTCTGCAAAAATTTTAAGATTGAAACTCTTTTTAGTGAGTGGAGATTTGGAACAAGCCAAATTTTTGTTGTTAGAAATTTTGAAAGAGCATCCAATGTATGCTTCTTTTATCTTTGTTTCAATTGCGGAAGATTTTAAATCAAATGATGCTGAATTAAAAAGAACTTATAGTAGCCGTCTTGAGATTTTGAGAAAATATTTTCTTGAAATGAACGATAAAGATCTTGAGAGTTCCGCTTCAGTCGTCCTTTCAAAGGTTCGACTTTTAAAAGAATCAGGAATGAATCAAAACGCTTTTGAATTATTGAAAGAGTGGATGGAGCAAAATAAAAATTCTTCAGAAGTAATGAAGGTCGAGTATATTAAATTGCTCATCGAACTTCAAAAAAAGGATGAGGCGCTCGTTCAGACAAAGGGGTTACTCGAAAATTTACATCAGACCTTAGCAAAACACTATTGTCGCCAGTGTGGTTATAATTCAGATAGCATTTTTTGGCGTTGTCCTCAATGCCATGAGTGGGAGACAATCCAGTTTAGATGGAAGGTATGATGAAAAAAATAATTTGCTTACTTTTACTTATTATGAATTCATCGCTGAGTGCTAGTGATGGTATGAAGAAAAGTTTATTGGGTGTAAGGTATTTTTCAGAAATGATGGGAAATGTTCATCAGAACCCATCTCGATATTCGCAGGTAATCACAACGATAAGTTGCAATCATCCAGTTAAGATAATGAAGGAAGTGTCCAAGGATGGGAAAGAGTTTATATTATATGGTGAAGATAAGTGGAATTTTGTAAGTGTTGGTCCCTATGAAGGATACTTAATGGCAGACTATTTGACAGAGAAAAAAAATGATTGCTTTGAAGAGCAGTATTCAAAATTTTTTGATGGATTAAATTTAGATATTAATGATCTCTATTATTGGGCAAGATTGTATGATCAATATGTTCAAGGGAAGTCGAAGGTTAGAAAATGATGAAAAAAACTTTTTTTTTAATTGTTGGATGCCTTTTGTTTCTAACAGGGTCGCTTCTTTCTGAGAGCGAAGGGAGCTCTGAGGTTAAAGAAGGAAGTGAAGAAAGAAAGGAAGGGGCCAAAGAAGAATTAAATGACGCCGCGAAAGAGAGTGGTAAAGGACTTCTCGATTTTTCTTCAATAAAAGATATAATAAAAAAAGATGGTCTTGAAGGAGAATTAAAAAAGAAAGAAGACGAGAAACGTAAGTATTTAGATAATAAAAAACTCCAAGATATCAAGCGCTATAATGTTCCTTCACAAGACGTTTTTTGGAGTTTTTTTTCAGAGTTGTGGTTAGTGAAAAATGCAACTTCCCTAAAATGGGACATTCACAAGCCTGATTTTGAAATTGAGAAGTCCTTTGTCGCTTTTTTGGAGACTCAAGGGCACTATGAAAAAAAGATAAAAATTCTCTTACTAGACTCGGCGGAAGTCACACATGCGGCACTTCCTTCAAATCAAGATGAGTATATTTTTATTCTGTCACTTCCTTTCATCCGAACACTTGATTTGTCTAAAGTTGAGATCTCTCTCTTATTGTTCGAAGATTTTGTTAGAGTACGAAAAGGATATTTTAAAAATTATGTTTTAGATAAAGAATTAGAGAATTATTTAGGGTCCAATTTCAGTGGAAAAGCTTTTGATAAGAAACTTATTGAAGAGCATTTAAAAAAATACAATCAAATCTTGTTTGAAAAAGGATTTAGTTTTCAAGAACAATTTGAAACAACTAAGGAAGTAGATGTGTTTCTTAAGAGCGACTTGAAAATGTGGAATACTTATTTAACGATGTTAGAGAAAATTGATAATCTTACTAAAACAAATGCCCTTTACAAGAAATATAGTCAGATTTACCCTTCCCCAGAATTGCAACTGAATTGGCTTAAACCCAAAAGCACTATACTCTAATGAACATAAAACGAAGTTTTTCCCAGTTGATGGATTTCCTTGATTCTCCTCTTGGAGCTCAGGTAAAATATTATACTTTTTTTTATTTTGTCCTTTGGGGTTTTCACCTCATCCTTATTTCGCTAGTTTCTTATTTTCATCTTTTGCTCAATCATAATATTAGGACAATTGGAGATTGGATAGGGGATCGAGGATGGTTTTTGATTATCATTTCAAAGGTTTTTGTTTTTTACATTGCTTTGCAGTTTATTCGTTTAAAAACTAAAAAAATCAACTTAGTTCGAAGTTACTTCAGAAATAGCATTCAGCTGCCAAGAAAAGAAATTGTGGCGTGCTTACTTTTTTTAATACTTGGGCTTACTGGTCTGGGAAGAATTGAAGCCAACTCTATTATGATTTTTGAGGTTTCAAGAATTATGCTTTCTGCGATAGGTGCCTTTGTCTTTTTTGCCGTTGATTATGTTTTACTCGTGATTTTGGAAATTTATTACCCTTTACAATCATCGAGATGTAAAATTCAAAAACTTTTTTTATTCCCCCTCCTTTTTTACTATTTTACATATGCTACATTTATTTATGAACAATCAGTAAGCATTAAGCTCTATGCTTATTTTTTCTTACTGCTGTATTTGGGGGAATGGAGAAGGCAAAATTGGACTCTTCCTTTTCTTTTTTTATTGGCATTCCTTGTTCCTAGTTACTGCTTATTTGGCCTCGACCCGGTTTGGAGTTCAAATTATTCCTTTTTCTTGATGGGGAAAAACATTTCAAGTTTCTCTCACTTCATTTTAATAGGTATTGGCATTTTTTATTTACATGCGAACCAAAAAAGCAATCCAGAGTATATTTATCGGGATTAAATTAAGAAAGCGAATTAACTTAAAACTTCATGATAATTTGTCTATTATTGTAAAAGTATAAATAATAACTCTCATAGGGTTATAGCAGAGGAGATGGGCGTGCATTCAGGAAATCTAGATATATTAAAAATTATTATGCAATCTGGTCTTGTCGTAAAGTTTGTGCTTGCCCTTCTTGTTGCTTGTTCTGTTTTTTCCTGGGCAATTATCTTAAAAAAGAAAAGACTCTTCAGTGAAGTAGAGGAAAATAATGAGCGATTTTATGAAATCTACCGTTCTTCAGAAAATTTAAAAGATGTTTTGCTAAAAAGTGAGATGCTTCCTTTCTCACCTTATAAGGCCCTATTTACGAACGGTTATGCAGAACTTGTAAAAATTAGAGAAGCTTATAGTGGTCAACATAAAAGCGGATTGGCCTTTCACTTCCAAAATTTTGGCTTAGGAATTTTGGAGCGTGGGTTAAAGAAAGGAGTTAATGAAACAAATCATGAATTATCAGGGCTGCTTTCAACATTGGCCTCAATTGGTTCGGTAGCCCCTTTTATTGGGCTTTTTGGAACTGTTTGGGGAATTATTAATGCTTTCACGGGGCTTGCTGGTGGCGGAGGATCTATTGATGCTGTCGCTCCAGGTATCGCTGAAGCACTTGTGGCAACGGCAATTGGACTTGCAGCGGCCATTCCAGCCGTCTGGTTTTATAATTATTTTAATTCTCAAAGTGAAAAAATAAATTTAGACATGGAAACTTTTGGACAGGATTTTTTAAATGTTGTTGAGCGCTCTATCGTAGAATAAGGATTAATTATGGCCTTCAATACAGGTAAAAAGAAAGGGGCAATTTCAGATATCAACGTCACTCCCCTTGTTGATGTTATGCTTGTGCTTCTCATTATTTTTATGGTGACAGCTCCTTTGATGCTCAATGGAATTAAACTCGATCTTCCAAAGACCAAAGAAGTGAATCCTATTAACTTAAATACGACCCAAATTGTTCTTTCTTATAGTAAGAGTGAAGAATTTTACGTTGGTAAGGATAAAATGCTTATTAATGAGATTTTGCCAGAAATTCAAAAGCGTTTTAAGAATAATAAAACAGAGACACTTTTTTTGCGGGCAGATTTTAATTTGTCTTATGGAAAAGTGGCTAAGCTAATGTCTTTTTTAAAGCGTGGTGGAATTCACAATATATCTTTAGTTACTGTTACAGAAGAAAAAGAATAGATGAATATTTATGGAAAACGTACATTCATAGGACAAACGTTTGCGTTTTTTTTACGCCGATCAACCTATGTTCACCTTGCTCTTCTCAGCTTAAGCTTGATTGGGGGGAAAGTCATAAGTGATCAACAGGATAAACTTCGCGAGAAGAATATGGAGCTTGTTATGTCTTCTGTAAGAGTTGACATGGTGGCCATGCCTACTTACACCTTGAATGAATTAAAAAATCTCTCTAGTGGAGTAGAGGAAGCAAAAGAAGAAGAACTGACTCCTGAACCAGAAGCTCAAAAAGTAGAACCCAAAGAAGTGACTGAAGTGCCCCCCAAAGAGGAAGAAAAATCTCCTGAAAAAGAAACAACACCCAGCTTCGAAGAAGAAAATAAATTAAAACGCCAAAATTTCCTTAGCAAACTTAAACAAATTGGAAATAAGAAAATTAATAGTGATGGCAATCAGAAAGCGGAGAAGGGATTGTATGGTGAAAATAATTCTGATTTAAAACAACTCGTTTTATCCGGAAATAAATTAAGTAAGGGAACTCAGCTCTATGGGAATGGCAATTCTGGTGATATGACGGCTTTTCAAGCTTACGCAACAAGACTGCCGGACTTAGTGAGACCGCATTGGCGATTGCCTAGCTTTCTTCTAGAGAAAAAATTAAAATGCAGAGTGCGGGTTTGGCTTGCACCTAATGGAGAAGTCACTCGAGCGGAAATTTACCAATCAAGTGGCGACACCGAATATGACCAAAGGGCCATCGATGCAGTTAAGGCAACTTCACCATTTCCACGGCTTTCAGAAGACTATGCCAAACGTGGCCAAAGTGGCGATATACTTTTAGGATTCCCTTTATGATGACAAAAATTGTTTTTATTCTCTTTTTCTCTCTTGTTTCGTTTAAGTCTTTTTGTGATGAGAGTACTTTGACCGTTGTGGCCGTTGGTGAGGCAACTTTAGAAAAAGATAAAATGGTTATTCAGGATCCTTATTTTCAAGGATCAGTGACTTCTGTTCAAAAGAATGCGGCCATTGATCTTGTCAGGCTTTTGAGAAATGACTTTAGTTTTTATCAAAAGAAATTTTTCTTAGTGGAACCAGCAGCGAATAATACAAGTTATCGTCCACCAACGAATTATGAATATTGGAATGGTAAAAGCGTGCGCTATCTTGGTACTGTCAATGTCGAAAAAAGCGGTGATGGTTTAAGGGTGTCAGTCACCTTTGAAGATGTAAAAAATCGAAAGCAGATATATGCTAATACGTTTACGACGACACTTCAGAATTTAAGGAAGAATGGGCATGACGTTGCCAACAGCGTATATAAAAAAATTACGGGGAAGGAGTCTATTTTTAAATCAAAAATTGTCTTTGTCTCTGACCGAAACACCCGAGGTTCAAAAACTGTTAAAGAAATATACATGATGGACTTTGATGGAAAGAATGTGGTTCAAATTACAAGCCATGGCGGAATTGCGATTTCTCCAGCAATGTCTCCAGATGGCCGTTATCTTGTTTATTCTCTCATTCAAAATACAACTGGTAAGAGAAACAATAATCTGTATCTCATGGATATGAAAACGAGAGAATCACATGTTATATCTCAACGAGAGGGGATAAACTCAGGGGCCATTTTTCTTGCAAATGGAAAGAGTATTGCCCTCACTCTTTCACTTTCAGGTAATGCTGAAATTTACGAAATGGATTTAGAGAGTAAGAGTTTAAGAAAAATAACGAATCATTTCGCCTCAGACGTCGACCCTTCTATCACTTACGATGGAAAATTGATGACTTTTCTTTCTGATAGACCAGGTAAAGCGATGATTTATACAATGAACCCAAATGGAGAAGAGAAAGAAGTTAAGAGGATAAGTTTTGTTGGGCAATTCAATGCCACCCCTCGCTTCTCTCCAGATGGCAAAGAGATCGTATTCTCTTCTTGGTTGGATAATTGCTTTGATCTCTTTAGGATCAGCGCAGATGGATCAGGATTATCTCGTCTCACGAAAGAATTTGGCTCTAATGAAGACCCCAGTTACTCCAATGATGGAGAATTTATCGCATTTAGCTCTCAAAGGGTTATTTCACGAGTAAAGGCCGATCAAAATGTCTACATAATGGATCGCGATGGGGGAATTTTGGGTGCCGTCACTCAGGGTTTTGGAAACTGTACAACGCCTAGATGGTATAACTTCTAGAATTTACGTCATTAAGCGATTTTTTTTAAACACTTGATCGTTTTAGTCTTGTAAATTATTCAGACGCACTGTATTATTTACTAAGTAACGCATAGCGCTTTTACTTAATAAACTGTCCAGGAGTTTTACAATGACGGCATCAGTAATTAACCAAAAAATGGCCCAAGAAACCCTATCTTCAGTCCTTTTTTTAAGCCTAGATGAATCACATTTTTTTAATACAATAAATAAATTTTTTATGGATTCAATGAATTCACACAAAGTTCAGGCCTATAAAATCTTAGAAAATGGCCAAGCTCAACTAATGTCTGAAAATGGAAAAATCGCAGAACACTCTCATCTTTTAGAAAAAGGAATGGGTGCCGTTGGATATATCGTACGAACAAAGAAAGGTTATTTTTCAAACTCTGTAGAAAGAGATCCTGTTTTTACAAGGGAAGCATCTTTAGGAGTAAAGGCTGAGTTGTGCTTCCCAATCTCTGTTGATGGAGTGGTGATTGGCTCAATTCACTGTCAAATGCTCGACAATTCTCGAGAGTTCTCTCGCGCTGATATGACTTTTGGAGTGTCGATCATTAATGAAATCAAGACACCTATTCAGAATATGAAGCTTTATTTAGCAGCTAAAAATATGAATGAAGCACTTTTGAAAACGATAGAGCTTAAAGAAAAAGAACTTCAAGAGTCTCGACTTGGATTAAAACTTCAGGACTCTTTCCGTATCACAGAAAAGGAAATTATTGGCCGATCGCAAGCGATGAAGGATTTACTAAGTTTAATTGATAAAGTAAGTGATAAAGAGATTTCAGCCTTTATTCAAGGTGAAGCAGCGACTGGTAAGGAAATGATTGCTCGCCGTATTCACTGTAGAAGTCATAGACGGGATAGAGCTTTTGTTGCCATTGATTGTTCAACGATGAATGAAAATCAACTTGATATTGAGATCTTTGGTGATGAATCGAAGATGGGGATGTTGGAAGCCGCAAACTTTGGGACCCTTTTTATCAACTCAGCTGAACATATGCCAGTAGCTATTCAGAATAAACTGATGCAATTCATTACCTTAAAGATGGGGATTAAGTCTGGAAGCCAGTCTTTCTTTAAGTCAGATGTAAGACTAATCACTGCGTCGCTAAAAGATCTCATGGATCTAGTAAGAGCAGGCAGCTTTAGAGAGGATTTGTATTTTGCTTTAAGCACAGTTGTCTTAAAGGCGCCAGCGCTAAAGGAGAGAAAGGAAGACATCGAGGTTCTCGCTAATTTTTTCTTAAACCAAAATAAGACAAAGGAAGTTCAAAAGTCTTTTTCACCTGGAGCGATCAAGGCCTTAACTGAATATTCATGGCCAGGAAACGTAAGAGAGCTTCAGAATGTAGTCGAAAGGGCCTTTATTCTTTCTGATGGAACAATCATTGAGAAACTACACCTTGACCAACATATCCAGACGGCAGAGGCTCAGATTGTTGTTGAAAAAGTAGCGCCAGTAAAACCGCAAGATTTCGTGCTTGTGACGCTAGAGGAACTAGAGCGTCAACATATAATGGCAACACTGGAAAACTTAGGTGGAAATAAGACCAAGACGGCTAAAGGCCTTGGAATTACTGTTAAGACTCTCTACAACAAACTTCATAGTTACGGAGTTGAGTTTGATAAAGAGGCTTAAGAGTTAAAATCTTGTAAATGCGCAAGCAAAAAAGTATTATAAAAAGATTGGAGGATACTATGTCGATTATAGAAACAGAAACAGTTGTAGAGGGCCCGAAGACTCCGAGAAACTTTAGAACTGCTATTGATATTGAAAATTTCTACCGCTTTGTAAATGATAATGATTTAAGAAAAGAAGCGAAGATCATGTTAGATATCATTCAAGCTAAAGTGATGGCCTCTGTGAAAAAGAAAAAGAAGGAAGCGAAGGCAGCAAGTAAGAAAAACAACGCACATTAATTAATATTTTTAAGGCCCACTTTTAGAGTGGGTCTTTTTATTCAAAAGAAGTTGAACATGGAAGTCGCAACTCAAACTAAAGAAAAAAATCATGTTATTTATGATCCAATTTATGGTTTCATAAAACTCAATCCAATCGAATGGGAAATAATCTCCTCACCTTTTTATCAACGTCTTCGCTGGATTAAGCAATTAGGTTTTTCTTGTTATGTTTTTCCAGGAGCTGAACACTCTCGTTTTCACCACTCCATTGGCGTTATGTACAATGCCCATAAGATTTTAGAGTCCTGCGGACGTGCCGTAAGTGAAAAAGAACTCATGGATCCTTCTTGCTTAACCACTGAGGCGATTTATCATAAAAGTTTGCGCCTGGCTGCTCTTATGCATGATTTGGGGACATTTCTTTTTTCGCATACAACTGAAGGGGCCTATATAGAATATGGTGAAACGACTCGGGCCAAAGGAGGAAAGGGGCTTCCGGACGATCACGAAAATTTAGGTGCCTTCATTATAAAGAATACTGATTACTCGGGAGGAATTACTTTTATTTTAAAAAAATATGGCATTTCACCTCAGCGAATTTCTGATTTAGTGAAAGGAGTGGATGAGTCAATTCTTGCTAATCAGATTCTTCATTCAGAAGTAGACTGCGATCGCATGGACTATCTTTTAAGAGATGCCCACTATACAGGGCTTAAGTATGGCTCTTATGATCGAGATTATCTACTCTATCATTTTCAAGTTAAGCGTATCGATAACCATGATATTTTGACCATTCGTCACAATGCCCTTTATTGTGTAGAAGATTTTTTAACATCACGCTTTGCCTGGTATTCTCAGGTTATTCGTTCACCTCGAGGTGCAAAATTTGATGCCATTGCCGAAACGCTTTGTTTTTATTTTTTGGAGAAAGGATATATTTATCGTTATAGTGAACTGCTTGAGATGATTGAGCACGATCCTATGAAATTTTATGGTTTTAACGACACTTATTTTATGGGGCTTGTTCATAAGCACTATATGAATGGAGATCTTGATAAAAATCTTAAAATTAAAGATATGGCAAAAACAATTATGCTCGCAACAGGAGGTAAGGCCATTCGATGTGAAGAGTTTAAATCACGACTTCTCTCTCAGGATGATCCTCAAGCTTTAGAGAAATACTCCAAACGAGCTCATACCAAAGCTCATGAGATAGAGGAATTTCTCAAAAAGTCAGGAGGCCCTTCCGACTGGATGATTTACGATATTCCTAAAAAGGCAATTATGTTTGTTAAATCACCAAAAAATGTTGCGAAAAACACCTCACGGGAGTTGGCCAATGTTCTTCTTGATCGTGACCCAGTGAAAATCACTATGGAAAATGGAGAGGTCAAGTTATTGGGTGAAGTTGAAAACTCTCTAATATCTAAACTTTTTAATAGTAATAATTTTATTCCCAATGTTTATTGCTCAACATCTGCTTATGACCTATTGCTTTCTCACGGCATAATAGAGGGAAGTTTTAGTTAAGAGGGTGGGGGCATAAGGATACTGGAATAAATTTCTCGGAGATGCAGAAAACCTACCTAAAAACCTAAATTTAAGATAAAATTTAAAAGATTGGGAAATCCCAATCCTGGATCAGGAAGATCTGTGGATTTAGACTTTGGAGTTAGGGTCATTATGCAAAATCAAAGCACCTCATTAAATCAAAAGAATACAAAAGGACCTCAAATATCGGGAAGTGGTGGACCCATTTTTTACTGTGAGGATGTCTCTGTTCAATTCGGTGAAACGCGAGCACTTAAAAATATCCAATTAACAATTGAGCGTGGAGAGATTATTTTTGTGACCGGTGCTTCGGGAGCAGGAAAGACAACTTTGCTAAAATTGCTTTCTGGAATTTTAGCCCCAACGTCGGGAAAAGTTGTTCGCCCAAATCTTTTTACAGGTAAAAAAAATCTCTATATTTCAAATGTTTTTCAAGATTTGAGATTGATGGGGAAATATACCTGTGAAGAGAATTTAATGTTTGCTTATGACCCTTCAATTTATAAAGATAAAAATGAATTTATTCAAGATATGAATGAGTTGTGCCGTATCCTTGGTATTAAAGACCGATTGAATTTAAAAGTGAGTCTTGCCAATGGAGGTCTTCAACAGAAAGTTGCCATTGTTCGTTCGCTGTTAACCAGACCTGATATCTTAATAGCAGATGAACCCACAAGTTCTCTAGATTCAGATAATACAAGAAGGCTATTTGATGTCTTTAACTTATACAATGCGAAAAGAGGGTTGACAGTGGTTTGGGCCACACACAATAAAGAACTCATTAAAAGTTTTACTGGTCGAATTATTCATTTAGACAACGGACGTTTAGTGTATTCGGGGCATGCATGTTTTATTTAACACAATTTTTTAAGATTTTATTTAAGTCTCCATTGAGAGGATTTTTTCTTTTCTTTTTTTCGCTTCTAATGGTTTTCTCCATTGGGCAAAAGGCATTTTTAGAAGAGCAATTTGTTAAAATGATTCCGGAAAATAAGGCCGGGTCATATTTTTATGCTCTCATAGCTTCTACAGAGTCTTATCAAAATGTTGCTCGCCAAATGACTGTTTTACCTGGAGTCTATAAAGTAGAAGTTTTATCTGAAACTCAAATCAAAGATGAAGTAAGAGGAATTTTAAGTTCGCTTCAAGTTGAGCTTACTCAAACGACACTTGATCTAAATTATGCTGGACTTAAAATTATTTACGCCAAAGATTTAAAACCTCGGGCCCAAGAGCTGATAAGAGATTATTTGACCCACTTGGTAGGGGAAGGAAATATTACACTTGGGAACATAAAGGTAAATGATCAGACCCTGGATAAGCGCAATCAATTTATTGGTGCTATAAAATCTTGGGGATACTCGCTTTATTTATTTATTGTTTTCTCTTTTTGGTTGATATCACTCCTTTCAATACGAGTGAAGATTGCGGAAGTTTCATACCTACTTGAGAGTTATCAACGTAAAAAGAAAGTTGGCGTGAAAATGGCCAGCTTTGGGCTGACTCTTATTTTTATATTGTCAGTGGCAACAACTTTTATTTTAGGGATGCCTCAGTTGCTTAATCTTCTGGTTGCCTTGGTTCTTTTTATTGTTGGAATTCTACTTCATAGTAAGCGCTACCAATGGGAGAATCATTAATCTTTCATGAAAATAAACACATTGGTATTACTATTTTTGTTTCCTCTTGCCCTAAATGCCGCTATTGAGAGCAGTGATAAAGTTAATGTTTTTGAAATGAAGCGCAAACTTCAAGAACAAAATAAGATGATTCAAGAAATGACCCGAGAAGTGAGTCATGTCGAAATGAATCTTGGAATGCAAAATAAGAAATATCTACGCTTGGCCAATGAAAGAGCAAAAATTGAAGAAATGTTGGCCCAGGCTAAAAAGAATGCCGATTTGGATAATCAAAATTTAACAAAAAATTTTAATGAAACAAAAACGATTCTCATGGGAGTTCTTCTTAATAAATTAGAAAAAAATGAGAGTTCTGCAGACTTGTTAACTCGGAAAATTTTAGTTGAAAACCTTCAACGAAGACTTTCAGATTTAGATGGGATGATGAAATCAAATAAAACAATTCAAGAGGATGTTGAGAGACTCTATTCGCGCTTAGAAGATTCAATGAAAACGGAAAAGGAGTTGCTCTCTTTAACGGCGGAATTAGAGCAGCGAAAAAAAGAACTCCATGAAAACCTTGACATGGCCGGACAGAAAAAATCAAGTTCACAAGCTGAATTTGAAGAAGTGAAGAATAAATTGGCCATGGAAAGAGACGCACTTCGCAAGGCGTCCCTCAGAGAAAAACTTCGCCCATTACAGATTACAGAAGAGATAAAAATTCCCTCTCAGCTTACAAATGTAACCCAAGTGGCCAGTGGTGCAGCTTTTTCTCCTCCACTTTCTGATTTTCTAGGAATTGATTATCAAAAGAAAGGAGTGACTTTTAATTTTCAAGGGAAAAATGAAGTGCGAGCGCCGAAGTCTGGAAAAGTGGTTTATACAGGAAGTCTCGCTAGTTATGGAAATGTGCTGATGATTGATCATGGAAATGATACTAGGACCGTTTTATTAGGGCAATTTGATTACACCGTAAAAAATGGTGACGCTATTCAAGCTGCTCAGTTGGTCGGATATACAAATCCTAGATCGAATAAAGGACTAGGCGATGGAAAGATTTATTTTGAAGTAAGAAAAAACAATTTAGCCCAAAATACATATTTGCTTTTAGATAAGACTACATTATCAAGAATATCTAAATAGCATCTATTTTCTATGGAAGGAGTAGATCATGAAGAGAGAATTACGAAGTCTCTTGCTGTCAGCGTTTTTAATTTCTAGTTTGCCAGGTTCTCAGGCCACAACTGCAGAATTATCGGCCGATGTTATTAAGAAATCTCGCTATGAAAAATTAGAATTATTTAACAAAGTAATGTATCTCATAGAATCACAATACTATCGTGAAGTTGATACAGAAAAATTAATTGAAGGTGCCTTAAATGGGATGATGAATACTCTTGATCCTCATTCGGCATTCTTGGATCGTGAGATTTTTGCAAAAATGCAGGAAGAGACTTCTGGAGAATTTGGTGGACTTGGAATTGAAGTAACTCAAAAAGATGGCCTATTGGTCATCATTACTCCAATCGAAGATTCACCTGCCTTTAAAGTTGGAATTAAGGCCGGCGATAAAATTGTTGAAATCAATCATGAATCAATGGTGGGAGTTACTCTCGAGCAGGCCATAGATAAACTTCGAGGAAAAACGAAAAGTAAAATTATCCTGGGAATTGCTCGCGAAGGAGTAGAAGGTGTTAAGAATTTCGAAATAACACGAGAAATAGTTTATTTAAAACCTGTTAAATATGAACTTCTTGAAGATCAGTATGCTTATATTCGCCTGACTCAATTTCAAAAAAAATCGGCGGATTATATAATTGATGCCATTATTAAAATGCGTGCTGAAGCAAAAAACAAAGGAGGCCTTAAAGGGATAGTTCTTGATTTAAGATCTAATCCTGGAGGTTTACTAGACGAAGCAGTAGATGTTTCTTCAATTTTTCTAAAAGATGGAATCGTTGTTTCAACTGAGGGACGAGACCCTAAAAATAAAGAAATTCGTTACGTGAAAAAGTCAGGACATAAAGAACTGGATATCCCGGTAATTGTCTTAATCAACGGGTCAACAGCTTCGGCTTCTGAAATTGTCTCTGGTGCTCTTCAAGACTCAAAGCGCGCCATTATAATGGGGACGCAGTCTTTTGGTAAAGGATCAGTTCAATCTGTTGCTAAAATTGATGAACAAATTGGACTAAAACTTACAATTGCTCAATACATGACCCCAAGTGGAAAAAAGATTCAGGCCATTGGTATTAAGCCAGATGTTTATATCGATGAAGTAGAAGCTGAATTTGTTGATAAGAATAAAAAAGAATCGAGTTTTATTCGCGAAAAGGATTTAAAGAATCATCTTACGGCAACCATTGAAACAGCTGAAGAGAAAAAATTGCGCGAGGTCAATGAACTCAAAGAACGGATTGAGAGAACAGAGCGATTTAAACAAATGAGAGAGAAGAAAAAGCGTGGAAAAGTCAAAGAAATAGTCAGTGAAGATGAAGATTATAATAAAAAAATAGCTCCGGCCGACGATTACCAAGTTATTCAGGCCATAAATTATTTAAAAAATGTTGGACTCATTAAGAGTTTAAAATTCTAATAGAGGAAAGTAAAAAGAATGCCGGTTTTCTGTGCTTCTTCATTTTAGGTAAAGATGGAATTCGCAGCAAAAAATGTCTCAGTAATTGTAGGTGAAATAAAAAATTTATTAGAAAATCACTTTTCTAATGTGGCCATTATTGGAGAGGTCTCTAATCTCTCCCTTTCATCTTCAGGTCATTGGTATTTGACTCTTTCAGATAAAGAAGCGTCGATGAGTGCGGCATTATTCAAAATGGATGCACTAAGAAATCCCTATATTAAAAAAATTAAAGATGGCGAAAAGGTCGTTGTTGTTGGTGATATTAATGTCTACCCCAAGAGAGGAACATTTCAAGTTATTATAAAAAAAATAACACCGATGGGCCAAGGAGATTTAAAAGAGCAGTTTGAAAAATTAAAGCGCAAGCTCGCCGCTGAAGGTCTGTTTGATCTTGAAACAAAGAAGCCAATTCCTCTTTTGCCTAAACGAGTGGCGATTATAACTGCCCAAAGAGGAGCGGCGTTGGCCGATTTTATCAATATTTATAAAAGACGCTCGCTCTGGATGGATCTGATCGTTGTGCCCACATTGGTTCAAGGTGAAGAGGCCCCAAAGGCCCTTCGGGCTTCACTTCATAATGTTATTAAGTATTCAATGCAAGCTTCTATGGAGAAAAAAATCGATATTATTGTTCTTGCCAGAGGCGGAGGGAGTCTAGAAGACCTTTGGGCCTTTAATGATGAAGCTCTAGCTTGGGATTTATTTAATTGTCCCATTCCAACGATCAGTGCAATTGGGCATGAAGTAGATTTTTCCATCTCTGATTTTGTGTGTGATCTACGTGCGGAAACACCGTCTGCAGCAGCAGAAGTGATTACTCATCACCAAACACTAATAAAGGATAAGATGCGATCGCTTAAATCTCGATTAGTGAGTGTTGCTGAAATTAAAGTAAGCAGGATACATAATCGACTCAAGCAGGCCCATCCTCATAGAGTTCTAAACATTATTTTAGGGGCATTTAATCAATTTCAAAAAAGACTTTCTCGTAGTGATCTAAGTCGTCGATTGGGAGAATTGACACATATTCATGAATATTATCAGGAACTGGATGAGAATTTTGAAATGATAAAAAATGCTATGAAAGAAAAGTTCGTAAAATTAAATCATCGTCTCGACAAGACCAGTCGGTTGCTGCAAGTCCTTAATCCAAAAAATGTGCTTGAGAGAGGCTATGGATACGTTGAAACGGTTGATGGATGCGTAATTTCTTCAATTAAGGATTTTGATCATTTGAAGCCAGGGATGACGTTGGATTTGCATTTGCATGATGGAAAAAGAAAAATTCAAAAGCTTAAAGAATAGGTTTTAGTGAAAAATAAAACAAAGAGGCATTTGCATTTTTTCGTTGATCCTAAACTTGTTGAGCAAGACCGGGCAGCCTTTTTACTTCAAGCATTTCTAGAGGAAAAATTAAAATATACAATTGATGTTAACGATCTAGAAAAAGATCAAAGCTATATCGTCTTTGCTCATCAAGATAATATCAAATATTTCTCAAAACATAAAAATCATATTGTCGTTGTTGATTCTACAGAGAAAAGTGATGGTGTTTCAAGAGAAAAAATAAACTTTAATTCTTATGAAGAAATCATTAACTTTCTACAGAGAATATTTATAGTAGAAAAACATGTTTTTCTTCAGTCTAAGATTAAAGAAAGTGAGGAGATGTATGATGAGATAAGGAAAAATAATTTGGATATCTCGTCTGTAGATCTACTAAGTTTGACAGAAGGGCAAAGTTGTTTAATTGAAAAATTGATTGATTTAGAGATTAACCTTCTAAGTGAAGATAGTATTGAAGATTGGAATAAACATTTTCGCAGCTTCGTGAAAGGGAATACGCATTTTCATCAGTTATCTCTTTATTCAAGTATTCAGCTAATGAACGAAGTAGGGGCCGTTGAAGATAATACTTTTATATTGCATTTGCCATTTGAAGATCGTTTTCTCTTTATTAAGTTAAGACCCAATTACAATATAGGCGATTCAATTTTGATAGAGAGTATTGTGACAATGCTTATGAGAACAATACAAATTTTAGATCAGAAATTAGTAAAAAGTGATGGGGAAGTAGATTTCTGGAAAAAGATATTCTCAAAAATTCCTTATCCAATGGCCGTTATTTCAAACCTTGGAGACCTTCTCATTTATAATGAATCTTTTGCGAAAATTGGCATTTTACCAAAGGAATGTCTTCGCTTTAAAGAGAATGAAAGTTTTGAAATGTTTCAGCTGTACTATAAAGTAAAGAGAATTGAAATCTCTATGAAGTTAATGAATGTCTCTTATTTTGTTTTTTATACTTCAGAAGGAAAAGAAGTAAGACTTCCCTCAGGTAAGGTTGAAATTGGAGAATCCAGGAAGGATTCAGTCGATGAGCTTGGAATTATTTCAAGCTCGATCGCTCATGAACTCAATAATCCTTTAGCAGGTATTTTGGCAGCTCTTTCCCTATTGTCGCTAGAAGAAGGGTGGGTAAATGAAAATCAGAATGATCTAGAAGATATGAAGAATGGGGCAAGACGATGTAAAGAGTTGGTTGACATCTTTCTAGGGTTTTCAAAGTTTTCTCCGTCAACAGGGAATCCTTTCTCTGTTAAAAACTCTTTGGATCAAGCAATTAATCTTTTGCGTTTTCGGATGGTTGAATCAAACTTACGGCTTGAGATAGGATATAATCCAACACTAGAAAATTTTACACATTCTGTGAATTCATCAGTCATGTCAATGATTCTATACTTGATTTTAAGTGAATTAATGACTGCATTTGCCCATGAAAAACTCATTACTCAAATCAATATGTCCGCGATGGAGGGTGAAGTCATGGAATTTTCAAACCAGATAAGCATCAAGCTAAATTACGATTTTGAATATGAAGACAAACTGGCACAATCAAAACTTATTCAGCATTTATTGGTTTTTGAAAAATTTGAAATTACCTTTTTGAAACAAGAAATTCGTTTAATTCATCGATCTTAATTTGTAATAATTAAAGATAATGCTGAGGGAAATGGTAGAGATTAGGGTTTTTCTCGATGAATTGTTCTAGTCCATCTTTTAGATCGGTATTCGTAATCTTATGGTGGCTTTTTTGAATAAGCAAATATTCAGTGTGCTTTTCTAAGTAAGTAATTAATAAATTTTGAAAAAAAGGTACCAGATGATCTTTTTTTAATTTGGATTGAAGGATTCGTGCACTTTTAGAGTTGATGTATTGGACAAGTTTATTTTGGTGCGTGGGATACCTAAAGACTAATTCGGCCTTGTGATGAAGTGAACGAAGTGGATAAATCACATATTGTTCAGGAATGACGTGATTCATGACTATAAAGTCGTGATTAAAATCAAGGGCCGCTAGTTGTGTGACTTCAGATAAGGACAATTCGTTAAATTCACAAAGCTTTTGAATGATTTCTGTTTGTAATGAATCAGCAATCTTTGAGAAATAAGTAGAAAGCTCAATTAATCCTTGAAAGAAAGGACCAATTATTTTTATAGTTAAAATCTCATAAGGAATTGTTCTTATTTTTTCAATGATATAATTTTTTTCATGATGATTTGCATGAATTGCAAATGAAAATAAAACAAGTCCTTCTGCCCCTTTGAGTGTAATAAGGATGGGTGTTTTAATGCTTTCAATCTGCTTAATTATCTCCTGAATATCAATTTCTTTTTTGTGATTAATGCGATCAAGTTCAAATTTATTTTTTGGGTAATAGAGACTATTCACTTTATGAATTTTTTTATGGATAAAAATATGGAGATATTTTAATAAAAGTTCTGCTGCCGCAAATGCATCATCAAGTGCTCGATGGGCCTTTTGATGTTTAAGATTAAAAATCTTGCTCATGTAATGCAGATTTGAGCTAAGTAAGTTGGGGATCATGTATTTTGTCATAAGGTTGGTACAAATGGCCTGATTTTTTAATTCTTCCCTGCCAAGTCGCCGAAGCACCGAATTAAAAAAGGGAACATCAAATGAAGTATTATGAGCGACGAGAATGGAGTTTCCCATAAATTCGAGGATCTCATCAATGACTTCTTCAATCACTGGTGCATCGGAGACATCTGTTTCTTTGATACTCGTTAACTTTTGGATAAAGTCAGGTATTTGCATTTCAGGTTTTATGAGAAAACTTTTGTGGTCAATTATTTTAAGTTTTTCAATTTTGACGAGGCCGATTTCAATGATTTTATCACTTAGATGATTTCCTCCTGTTGTTTCAAGGTCAAAGACGCAAAAAGAGAGATCATGGAGAAGCTTATAAGAGGTATTCGTAGTCATAAAAATCCTTTTGTCGAACATTCGTTCGATAATCATAGATTCTTAAGTTTACTCTTTTAAAAAATGCACATCAAGAAGAAAAATCGGCCATTTAAAATGACCGATTTAATTTATTGCTTACTCTTTTATGCCGCTAGAAGTTTGGCGATATTCAGGAACTCCAGAAGTCGTGCAAGGTGCTTGTTCTAGAGATTTTGCAATTGATTCTGCTGGAAGGGTAACGTGTTGGATAACTTTGGCGACATGCCTTTGGACGATACAACTTTTAAACCAACTTTGAGTTAATTTATTCCCTTCTTTTTTAAAGAAAAACCATCTCCTAGAAACTGGGCGATCTCCATCCATATTAGTAAAGGTTATGTTATCTGTTCCTTTTTTATATTTTCCTCCCCAGTGTAGTGCTTCAATTAAATCTAGTGGACTCATATCTGGTAAATTTGTGCTCTTGGCCTGGTAGTAATGGCCGACGAGTTTTGCCTCAACTGGACCAGCATTATACATTGCAACAGCTAGCAACCAACCAGTGTGAAGAGGATAGTATTTGGAAGTATAAACATTTTGACATGCACGCTGGAAAGTATCACCAGGAGAATACATTTCTGCCATTTTTAATTTCTCTGGTACAAATTCATCAAACAGGCTTTTTAACGTTTCTGCTTTAAACTTTATAGAGAGTGAGACGTCCTGACAGTTATTAACAAAAGAGTTTACAGCACTAAATCTCTTTGACTGAAGCCCTCTATTGCCTGATGGAAAAGATCCTTGAACTTGATCCTGAGAAATTCCTCTAAAATCATCTGAGGTTAATTGATACTTGGCCCGTGCCCCGAGGTTTTTAAAAGCTATATCATAAAATGGCTTTACGATATCAGTAGGTAAAACGTCTGGAGAGCATTCTATTTCTAGTGGCCAGCCATACTTCATTTTCTCATCATTTGATAAATTGTTCATACTTTGACACCATTCTTGGATATTGAGTTGTGATATCCCACAAGAAAAGTTGCCTCCATCTGGAGAAATCCCTATTGAGGCCATGAGAGATTCTTGTTTCATTGCCCCGATAAGTACTTGAGGGGGAATGCCGTACTTTGAACTTGCGTCTAAAATGGCCGTCAGTTTTTCTTTAACATTCTCCCCACTATTAACGGCCATCCACGCTAACTCAATTGTGTTGGGAGTAAAACTTCCTGGTTTGATGTTTTCTCGTCTAAGAACTTCTTTATTTCGGCATAATTTTAAATCTGCAGATTTGTTATTTCTCCATTCAAGGATCATCTCTTTGGTCATATCAGATGGGAAGTCAGTATAGGGATTTTCAACATTACTTAAATCGGGACAATTTAATCCTCTTGGAAGAAGCTCCTCTGGACAAAGAACAGCTGGATTTTCCCATGATGTTTCTGCTAAAAGAAGGGGGGAGCTTAAAGAAAGCGCAAGCGCCAATGATACAAGTTTTTTCATGATACCTATCTCTGATTAAAAGCATTGGTTAATAAGGTTAGAGAAAAATACAAAAATAAAAACTCATCGAATAGGTACTTGAAAAAAATACATTACAGGCATTATTAAAGTTTTTAATCGACTTTTTTCTTAATAAAATAGGGGTTTAAGACGATGCAGTTAAGGTTATAGGACCTTTATAAGGATGAAAAACATGCGATTATTCTATTCTCTCGTTCTCTGTCTATTTTTCAGCGCTTGCGCTGCGCCAAAGTTGAAAAATGCTGCTCCCGTAGAGGTCAAACGAATCCCGAGTTCGTCAGTAGATGAAGAAAATTTAAATACCAGTTTTGATTTATTGATGAGTTCAGAAGACCCAGAAAAGGAGTATTTCAATTATTTGAATCGACTTAAGAGTATATTTTTAAGAGCAGAAGCTCAACTTGTTGAATTTGATGCTGAAGTTGATAAAGCCTTGGCCAATTCAAGCGCGGTCAACTTTGAAGAGTCAAAGAGTTATAAAAAATTACTTGTTATGCGGGCACTCGGGCATAGACTAGAGGATAAAATAATTTTTCATTATGTGAAACTAACCGAGGTTGCTTATAACAAATCACTTCCAGTTGAGAAAAGAAAATTGGCAAAAACAATTCTAAAAAATTTCAAGAAAAAACTTGATTCGAAAGATTTTATTGAAAAAATCACTTTTGACGAACTTAAATCTCATATTGCCCTGACCATTAGAGAGCGTAGGGGAATGATGAATAAATCTTTTACGGCAGAGGTTGTTCCTGCAAAAAACTTCATCAATGACCAAGAAAAATTAAAAGTTTTGCGGAATTATAGAGAAAAATTAAGAGTTATGGGTAAAAAAGAGCAAGTTGAAGATGATGAACTTAGTCAAAAAATTGAAAAAGAGACAAATGAACTGCAATTTTCTGATGACTCGGGAAGAGCTCCTCAAAGTGAATTAAAATATTTTCCGAGCACAGGAACAAATGGGAATATAATGGGCCTCGTTTTTCCCAAAAATGTTTGGGCCTTAACTTTTGATGATGGACCAAATCCAGTTCATACACCCGCCATTATTAAAAACCTTGAATCTTTAGAGATTAAAGCTACTTTCTTTTGGCTTGCCCAAAATGTAATTCGTTATCAAGGAGTCGTAGATCTTGTCAAAGAAAAGGAGATGGCCCTTGCTAACCATTCTTGGTCTCATCCTCAATTACCTAAACTTGGCGAAGATGATTTAAAAAAAGAGGTCATTAAATCTACAGAAGTGGAGTCCATTGCTTATGGGGAACAAGTAAAATATTTTAGATGTCCTTATGGAGCAGGGAATTCCGTGCTCCGAATTAGACAAATGATTGCTGATTTGGGAATGATACATGTTTTTTGGAATGTAGATACATTAGATTGGCAAGATAAAGATCCGGACTCTATCCTAGAGAGAACAAAAAAACAGATGAAGGCCAACGGTCGTGGTGTTGTTTTATTTCACGATATCCATCCTCAATCCGTGATTGCCTCAAAAAAATTAGTAGAATGGAGTAAGTCAATAGAGGATAGTGAGAACCAAATTCGTTGGGTAACTATTCCTGAAATTGTTAAAGAACTAAATGGAGAAAAAGAATAAAAAACGTAATATGGATTTTTTGTTTGGCATTGATATCTTGTCTTAATAAAAATTCGGCCATTAGTTCGCTTGAGAGAGTTAAGAAATTAGATGATGCCGCTCATTTCTTAATGCTCGTCTCAGATCAGCGAGCAGGACTTACCGAAAATTGTTCATTATCTTCTGGAGAGGCCCTTCGATTATTGCAACCCCTTCATGCCCAAATTGATGATGAGTTAAAAAATGTCTCTGGCAAGATAGGGGAAAATCTTTTGGATAATTGCAGTGAAGATTGTCATTGCGGATTATATGCAGATGCAACTCAGAACGAAATCCTTAAAAATAAATTTTATCTTAAAGCAAAGAATCTTACTAAAGAAAAACACCTAAGTTGCGTGATAAGAACATCAAAGTGGATCTGTCAAGATCCTTTATTGAAGGAATTAAAAGCTCAAGAATTCTAAAACCATTTTCCTTATTTTAACAATTCACAATTTTTTTTCTTCTAAAAAAAAAGATCAATTTGTAATTTTTACAATTGCAATGTCCATGACTTGCTAGAGTGTTTTTGTTAAAGGTACACAACGTCAATCAGATAAGCAGTTATATCCTCAGGAGATATGAATGAACAAAATGTTATTCCCTTTAATTCTTTTAACGAGCGTGATCAATTCAACACATGGCCAGGTCAGTGAACAAGTAGGTGAGCAAGGAATTGTGCAAGCTATACCTCAAGAAAATGCAGGACCAAATCCTGCTGATCAAGCTTTGAATCAACCTACTTTTAATGATCAAATTGACTACTTTATTTCTACAAATGGAATTAGAGTTAGAGCGACTCCTGATTTGACAGGTAAAGTTTTAGGGATGTTGGGCTTAAATGATAAAGTCAAAGTGATTAATCCAACGATCATTTATAATCAAAAATATGTCGAAATAAAAATTGTTAGTACTTATGATAAAATTACACCTTCTGATCGCTACTTCATAAGTATCGATGTTCTTTCCGCCGTAAAAGTTGATTATAAAGAGTTTGTAGGGAAATACTTTGTTGTTGTTAACGTAGCAACAGAGACTCTTCGTTTGTATGAAAGAGTGTGCCCTGATAATTCTTGTCCAAATAAAATGCTTATAGAAACTGAAGTTGTTGTTGGCGAAGATCGCAATCATCCAAAAGATGAGGATGGAAAAGGGCGAAGTCTCTTGGGAAGTTATAGAGTAACAGGTTGGACAAAGTTTTATCAAGACCCAGAAGGGCATTATCCTGCTTGGTATCGCGATGGCTCTCCTGATCTTCCTAAACCAAATTCTGATTTTGGTGAATGGTTTGAGAAAAAAATCATGCCTTATAATGAATATGGTAAGCGCGAAGGAAAAATGCGAGGGGCCTTTGGGTGGTATACTGCTTTTGTTGAGCCGAAAGCCTACGGGCAGTGGACACATGGAACAGTTGGCTGGGGAGAGGATAAAGATATTTTCGTTAAAAAAGTAAAAAAGCCTTTGATCAATGTGGTGTCTAATCCTAGAAGTTCAGGATGCACACGAAATAATAATGAAGCGATTGCATTTATTCGAAGCTTAATTGAAATAGGTGCCCCAATTGTTAAGATTTATGCACAAGAAGAAATTTTAGATCCAACCTACAGTGATTATCCAGAGCTAGTTAAAGAATGGAATTATGTTCTAACTAAAACAAAGAATCATGCAATTGAGCGAGACGTTGTACTAAAATCCTTAGGGATTACTGATAGTGACCTAGATACATATTGGGGAGCTAAACGGGCAGGAGGAGAATTAATTCTTGATCCCAAAAGCCCATTGAATCAAATTCTTGAAGTCGGAAGTTATAGTGTGGACGTTCACCCAGATATTATTGAGTTTACTCCAGGAGAGAAATTGGGACGCTTTAGTAGAAAAATTGGCCGCAAGGGGAATGTCTATGGGATTAAGTCTAAAGATATGCACGGAGTTTTTTATGCCGATGCCGGAATGCTTGATGGATATGCACATCCTGATTCAGTTGTAGAGGCCAGTGGATTTAAGGATGAGGTGACTCCTCCTTGGATGAAGCTTTCAAATTTAAAAAAATAAGTTCTAAATCTGTTAATCTAAATACAATGAGGAAACATGAAAAAAACGAATAACATCCTTTTAAGTTCACTTTTACTTTTCTCCTTCAGTGTTACAGCAAGCGAAAAAACAGATAAGATATGGAAGCAAGAAATAAAAAAACAGGCCCTCGATTTAAGTAATCAATCTTATTGTTATACAAACGAAGAAGGTAAGGTTGAAGGTGACAATGTTGACATGCGTGTTCGTTTAGCATCCGTTTCAAAACTTTTGACCTCATTATGGGCGGTTGAAAAATTAGGTGTTGACTATACGTATGACCTAAAACTTTTCATTAAAGGTAATCATTTACATATTCAAGGAAGTTATGATCCATTTTTAGGAAATGAGAAGATGTTTTATCTTATCTCTCAACTCAACGAGTTGGGGTATGAAAGATTTGATTCAATTACATTTGATAAAAACCTTAAAATTTTTCCGGATGCGCAACTTGGAGTAAGTGAATACCCAGTGCTGAATTTGGCATGGAATGCAAAATACGTTACAAGTTATTTTAATACTGAAACTTGGTCAAAGTATAGAAAATCGGAATACCGTGAAGTTGCTAATCTTGCAAGAGAAGGTCGATTTCTAAGAGACATCAATTTTTCAGTAGGGGAAGTTAAATCGGTTGAGGCAAACCCTTACCTAAATGATCCAACTGCAAAAGTTTTAACATTGTCCTCTCCACCTCTTTATAGATACCTAAAAGAGTTGAATGTGAAATCTAATAATTATGCAGCTGAAACAATTTTTCGCCACCTGGGTGGGGTTTCTAAGTTTGAGCAATTTTTAAAAGATCGATTTAAGCTGACTTCCGATCAGATTTATTTTTATTCAGGAAGTGGACTGCCTGATGTAATTGATGGAAAGAGAAAAGATAATTATGGAACATGCTCAATTGTATTAAATCTTATCTCTCAACTAAAAGCATCAGTAGAAAAGCAGAACAAAGAGATTGAAGATGTCGTTGCTGTTCCAGGAAACGACAAAGGAACCTTTAAACATAGAATATTCTCTGAAGATTATCGCAATTCTTTTGTCGCGAAAACTGGAACACTGTATCATACATCGGCCCTTGCTGGAGCGATGAATACACGTAACGGCTTCAGCTATTTTGGCATTTTTAACCAATCAGAAGATATTTCTGGTTCAAAAGGTGTACAAAATTCAATGGTAAGAGCAATTATGACGGATATGGGTGGGCCAATGGCCTTTAATTATGAGGTTAGTGTTTTTCATACCTATGCCCCAGAAACATTAAAAGATTTTGATTATTCTGACGATTTCTCTACAATTGAGGGAGGACTTTTTTAGTATTTTGTTATAAAAATATCTAATGAATTTTAGAAACTTAAATCTAAAACAAGGCCGACCTACTCTATTGGTCGGCCTTGTTTTTTTTACCATAGCACACTCCATATTCTTTAGCGCTTTTGCGCAAAGTGATTTGGCGATAGATCAATACCTTGAAGCAGAGAAATTTAACTTTGCAGAAGCGCCAATTGCAGAATTAGGAGAACCTATCGTTCTATGGGCCACTAATTACCATTTGCCAGAAATTATTAATGGGACAGGCGATGTTCCTTTGCGAGACATAAGTGGTGTGGAGCTGGGGCCAACGTTAACATTGGCCGATTGGTGCAAAAGTGCCCTTGAGGGATCAGTTCGTATTATCTTTAATGATGGAAATATTGAGACATATAATTATCACACAACAAGTGAGTATTTTCCCAACGACTGCTCTGCGTATTATGCGTTTAAATTAGGCAAGACAAAATTTAGAAAGGCCCGCGGTCCTTTTGGTGATGGAGTTGGCGATTTTCGTTTGGCACCTTACCGGACGGTGGCCACAGATCCTACACTGATACCAACCGGCTCAGTTCTTTTTATCCCAGAGGCCAGAGGTGTATTAATCAATTTACCAAGTGGTCAGTCAATTGTTCATGATGGGTATTTCTTTGCTGGAGATGTTGGTGGTGCCATAAAATTAAATCATATAGATGTATTTATTGGTACACACACAGATTCTTCGTTTTTTCCCTGGATAGGCAATATGAAAACAAAGACTTTTAATGCCTTTCTGGTTAAGGATCAAGTCATCATTGATTCTTTGACACAACTTCATCTTAAATAGTTAAAAATTATCTTTCTCTCCAAAAAATCAATGCCATGGTTCGCATTGAAGGCAACGATTCTTCCCTGTATTTCTATTGGCACTAGAAGGAATTGGTCCAATTCAGAGAAGGAGGGATTTATGTTTCAATATTTGGTTCGTTTTGCTCAATGCTCTTGTGCTTTTATTATCTTTTTTCTGAACATAGCTTGTGGTGAAGAGCTTAGGCACATAAAAATTTTAGATCAAATGATGTATACAATTAATCCTCAGGCCCATATTGAAGGTCCTATTTTTAGGGATCAGAGCAATTTACTTGAAAAGACTCAGTATACATCAACTCTTGTAAAAATTATTTTAGTAGAAGCAGATCAGAGAGCAAAAAAATATTACGAAGCTGGGGATTTCCAAGCTTATTATGCCTTCTTGACATTGGCCCTTACGACCCCCTTGCATGAAGGAGTTTATGTGCACTTTAGGAATGTTGATGGGGATGTTTGTAGGACTGACGCCAACAGTGGAGAGATTGTCAGAAGAGCAAATTTAGAAACATATAAAATGTTTATTCAGTATTTTCAAAGGTCACAAGTTCCATTTTTTCCCAATTGCAGTGAAATGAATGTGACATCTGGGGTAAGGCAGATGATTCATGGAGGAGATGGTACCGATTTGAGCATTATGCAAATAAGCATACGTTGGCATTTTGATGATTTCTTGGCCAATAAAAAATATGAAAGCGTTTCTCAAACGTTGGGATATGGTTTTGATCACTTACTCAGTGGTTTCGATCCTGTTTATAGAAATATTGCAGACTATGGATGTCTCATTGAAGAGAGGTATTTAAAAAAGAAAATTAGCTATATAAATCTAATAAAAGGAGTGTGGGCCGGAAGATATAATTCAGGCTCAATTTCTCAAACGTGCAGATTTAACGATGTGAATTCACCATATCGCAAACATGATGTTGGTTTTTCAAGAAATTTAAGTAAAGTTTTGGATTTTTCAGGGACTATTTCAGCAGATTATATTGGAGATCTTCCACTTGATGAGATTTCATCAAATGCATTTAAAGAAGTTGTGGGTAATCTTCGTCACAATTCTAATATTAGAAGTTCTCTTGATAAGTTGCTGGCAAAAGAATGATAAAGTAAATTGTACTCTATCTATTCGTTGTCATTATCTGTGCAATGGGAGTTGTTAAGATTGAACAAGGGGTACAAGAGAAAGATGAGGCAAATAATGGACCCAAGTCTTTAGAGAACAATATTTTTAATAAAGATAAAGATAAATTAAAAGGTCATTTTAATAAGCAAATACTAAATGACGAGAATTGGAAAAGCATAAATGATTATTCAATCCCACCTGCCAATTTAGTAACGAGTGAAAAAAGTGAGAAATTGTTTAAGTTGGCAATAGAAAATATAGAGACTCTTTCAGTCTGTTTAATGAAAGATTATTGTGGGATGGAAAAAAAAAGCGATCAAGATGCTTACTTTGATGATGCAAAGACTCCTGGTCATATTCTTCTTGGACGGAATTTAGAAATTATTTCTGAAGCATTAAAAATAAATGGAAAATGGAAGGATGAAGTTGATTGGGACCTTATAAGAGAACTGAGCAATAATAAAAATGAGAAAATTCAAAAATTGGCATTTTATTTACTTTTTAACTATGGAGAAAAAACTGACTTAAAAAATGAGGCAATGTCGTTAATGAGGTCTTATAAAGGGCAAGCGCGGGCCCTTGCCTTACTAGATCTCTCAGCGGGGAGAGATACAAAGAGTCATCGTCAACTCGTTCATTTAATTTCTCAGACATTTCTCTTGAATGATCCAAATACAGTCATAAGTGTCTTGGAAAAAATGGGGAGAATGAAACT
>JAGOVS010000188.1 GCA_018060625.1 Bacteriovorax sp.
ATTTTTTATTTATTAAACCCTCAATAGCATACAGCGGCCAAGATTCTACTTTTAATACTTTTTCATTGGAGATTTTAATCAGTTCTTGACCAAACCAATTTTTAGAAAGCTTAAAGGCCAAAGAATGACTTTTTACTTCTGCAAAAACTTTTAAAGATTTTAATTTTCCCCCGCTCTGTGATTTTACTTCAATGGGCAATATTGTGTCATGGGCGCTTACTAAAAAATCTATCTCGGCCTTGCTGCTGTCTTTATCTCTTAACCAATACATTAATTCTGGCGCAGTAGTCTTGTTGATCTGATAGGCCATGTGTTGAGCAATAAATTGTTCTGCCAAAAATCCTTTTGTCGAAAAGACATCATCAAAGACTTTATTGAATCCATCCCAAGAAAATTCATGGAGGCAATTGACTAGGCCAATATCTAAAAAATAGATTTTAAAAACATTCATATCCATTTGGGATTTTAGGGGAAGAGTGTTTCCATCTGTATGGTAAGTAGGGATGAGAATATTGGCCCTTATAAACAACTCGATACATTTTTTAATTTCACTGCTTTTTGATTCACGATCAAGATGTTGATAAATGAGTTTTACCCCCAAATGAAAGGGAAGCTTTTTAAAGACAGAGGTTAATCGATCTGTATTAATTCGTTTTCCATATTTTGAGAAATCTTCCTGATATGTTTGAATGATTTCATTTTGAATATTTCGTACTTCGATAAGAGATTTAGTTTCTAGGAATGTCTTAATCGCTTTGGGCATTCCTCCGATAAAGTAATATTTTTTTAATTCATCAAGCAGCATCTGGTGATGAAGTTCTAAGAGTTCATTGCTCAGTATTCTTTGATAAAGATCATCATGACCTTGGGCCATGAGAAATTCACCAAAGGTCATGGGGCCAATCCACATAAAAGAGACTCGGCCAACGGGGAAGTTCACTTCTTCGTTGTGAAGAGCAATCTCCAGCAATGATCCAGCACTTATAACCGCAATGTCTGGTCTTTCTTCGTAAAAATAGCGAAGCATGGCCAATGCTTTAATTTGCACCTGAATTTCATCAATAAAGATAATCGTTTTGTTTTGAATTTTTTTTCTTGCGATAGATTCAATTTCAATAATCCAATCGTGAATATCAAAATGTTCAGTCAAAAGAGATTTGAATGACCTTTTTTCTAGATTGATTTCAATTAAATCAGCGCCTATCCTTTCTGCAAAAAGACGCACGAGCGTTGATTTGCCAACTTGTCTGGCTCCTCGAAGAATCAATGGCTTACGATCATGCCCATGATACCATTTTTCTAAATCATTTTCATAGACTCGTTTCATATGATTTTAAGTATATATGAGATTCGATGGTAAAACAACCCCCTAATTCGCCTTTCTCATGGATGAATTAACCCCCTTTTTAGTCCATTTCGCAAAAAGCAGACTGAGAAATAAGCTAGTACTAAAAGCAAAAGAGTCTTGCTATAATTCCAGAACAATTGATTAAAAAAGCATTTATCTGGAGAAAGAATATGGCAAAAAAGAAGATAGTGAAAAAAGTAGCAGCAAAAAAAACAGCAGTTAAAAAAACAGCAAAGAAAACAACGACAAAAAAAGTTGCGGCCAAAAAACCAGTCAACACCCAAAAAAATCTGGAAGCTTCACTCCTTGAATTAATCAAAAACACTTCGGCCGTTCTTCCTGATGATGTTCAAAAAGTCATTCTTGAGGCCCTGGCCAGAGAAGAAAAAAATACTACTGCTGAATACGCCATGAATATTATCAAAGCTAATATTGAACTGGCCAAAAAGAAATCTCAGCCACTTTGCCAAGATACAGGGACAGTGCTTTTTTATGTGTCTCATCCCCAAAATTTTGATCAAGTGAAATTCACTAAAGACATTCAAAAGGCAGTGGTGAAAGCGACGGAGCTTGGGTATTTAAGACAAAATTCGGTGGATTCTCTCACTGGAGAAAACTCTGGCATGAACGTGGGCCCAGGGCATCCTTCTATTCACTATCATCAACATAATAAAAAAGCAGTTGAGATAAAACTTATGCTTAAAGGAGGAGGATGTGAAAACGTTGGGGCACAATACTCTCTTCCTGACACTAGACTTGAAGCAGGACGTGATTTAGAAGGAGTAAGAAAAGTAATCCTCGATGCCGTCTTTAAAGCGCAAGGAAAAGGCTGCGGGCCTGGAGTGCTTGGAGTTTGCATCGGTGGGGATCGCGGAGCAGGTTATATCGAATCAAAAGAGCAACTGCTTCGTCGTCTTGATGATAAAAATGCAGTGAAGAGTCTCGCTGATTTAGAAAATGAAATCGTCTCAACCTCCAACAAATTAGGCATCGGCCCCATGGGCTTTGGAGGGAAGACGACCCTGTTAGGTTGTAAAATTTCGGCGCTTAATCGCTTACCGGCCTCTTTTTTTGTTTCTATTTCCTATATGTGTTGGGCCTATAGAAGACAAGGTGTAGAGCTTGGTGAAAAAAATCTTATTAAAAAATGGCTTTATTAATAGTTAGATAAAAAGCGAAAGGAAGAATCCCATGAAACGATTAACATATCCCTTTACTCATGAACAAGTTCGCGACTTAAAAGTTGGCGACATGGTTTTAATTTCTGGAAAACTTTTTACAGGCAGAGATGCAGTCCATAAAAGATTGCACGATGGCGTGAAACCTCCAGTGAATCTTGAAAACCAAATTATTTATCATTGTGGCCCGGTTATTTTACAAGATAAAAAAAGTGGTAAATACCAAGTCACGGCGGCAGGGCCCACGACTTCCATTCGTGAAGAGCCTTATCAGGCCGACGTCATGAAAGACTACGGAATTGTCGGAGTTATTGGCAAAGGGGGCATGGGGGCAAAAACTCTTGCTGGTTGCAAAGAATATGGCTGTGTGTATTTTCATGCTATCGGTGGAGCGGCCCAAGTGCTGGCGGAAAAAATTGATTCAGTCGATGCCGTTTATTGGCAAGACTTAGGCTCGCCTGAGGCCATTTGGGAATTATCAGTCACTGAGTTCCCGGTAGTCGTGACCATGGATGCTCATGGAAACTCCTTGCATGCATTAGTGGAAGCAAGTTCAGCAGAAGAATTAAAGAAGGCCCTTAAATAATATGAATGAACTTTTATGGACACCAACTAAAGAGCGAGCAGAAAACTCGCAAATGAAGAAATTTCAAGAGTCCTTGGGAGTTGTTGGTGACTATAAAAGTTTTCATGATTTTTCGATTACAAACAGCAAAGATTTTTGGAATGGGCTGATTGATTTTTACTCACTTACTTATGAAGGGAGTTTAGACCCAGCTCTTAGCGAAGGTGGATTTGACCACTATCGTTGGTACCCCAATGTACAATTGTCTTTTGCCGAAAATTTATTGAAGCGAGGGCGAGATTCAGCGATTGCCTTTAATTTTCAGCATGAATCGGGAAAAAATAAAAAAATAACTTACAAAGAAGTACGTGAAAAAACAGCGGGCCTTGCTCATTTTCTAAAAGACTATCTGGCCGTTGGTGACGTGCTTGCGGCCTATATGCCCAATATTCCCGAAACGGCCATCGCGATGCTTGCGACCTCGAGTTTAGGAGGAGTCTTTACTTCAACCAGTTGTGATTTTGGGATAGCTGGAGTGCTCGATCGCTTCTCGCAATCAAAACCTAAAGTACTAATTGCCGCCGTGGGGTATGAGTACAATGGAAAATATTTTGATTTACATGATCGCTTAAGAGAAATTGAAGAGAATCTTCCAAGTCTTGAGTCTCTCATCTTGGTTGATTTTTTAGGGCGAGGAATCGATTTGTCTCGCTTTAAAAAGGCCGTGAGTCTTGAGAGTCTTTATCAAACAAAAGAAGAGCTTCGTTTTAAAAAACTTCCTTTTGCTCATCCTCTCTATATTATGTATTCCTCAGGGACAACCGGAAAACCAAAATGCATTGTTCACTCACAAGGGGGGACACTACTTGGTCATCTAAAAGAGCTTGGACTGCATTCTGATTTAACAGATAAAAAGAAAATATTCTTTTTTACCACTTGTGGTTGGATGATGTGGAACTGGCTTGTGAGCTCCCTTACTTTTGGAGCTGAAATCATTCTCTATGAAGGCTCTCCTGCCTATCCAAGCCCAGAGCATTATTTTAAAATGATTGATAGGGAAGGGATTTCAATTTTTGGGACTTCTCCAAAATTTTTAAAGGCCTTAGAAGATACCAATGCTCAAATGAATTCTGAGTTTCCGACACTAGAGACCATTCTCTCAACGGGGTCGCCACTTCTTCCTGAGCAATATGATTATGTCTATCAACACGTAAAAAAAGATGTGCAACTCTCGAGCATTTCCGGGGGAACAGATATTATTGGTTGCTTTATGTTGGGTAATCCGATTTTGCCTGTGTATCGTGGAGAAATTCAGTGCAAAGGATTGGGGTTGGACGTCAGGGCCATTAATGAGCGTGGTGAATCGCTTATTGAGCAAGAAGGAGAGTTGGTGTGTGCCCAGACTTTTCCTAATCGGCCTATTGCTTTTTTAAATGACCCAAATGATGAAAAACTTAAGGCCGCTTACTTTGATCAAAACAAGGGATTGTGGACCCATGGGGATTATATCAAAATCACCACTCATGGGGGAGTGATTGTTTATGGCCGCTCGGATGCAACTTTAAACCCCGGGGGAGTGCGCATCGGGACAGCAGAAATTTACCGTCAGACTGAATCCCTTTCTTTTATTCTCGACTCCCTTTGTGTTGGAAAAAATGTTGAGGGCGACGTGGACGTGTTGCTTTTTGTGAAGATGAAAGAAGGTGAGGAGTTGACAGCAGAGCGAGTGAAACAAATTAAACAACTCATTAAGCAAAATACAACAC
>JAGOVS010000045.1 GCA_018060625.1 Bacteriovorax sp.
GGCAGGAGCTATTCTTTCACCTGGCCATGGGTAAATACTTTCGCAATAGCCGTCTCGAGACGCCGACGGAGAAGACGCCTCAACTGAAATTTCATTATCGGACTCACCCAAAACCCAAGATCGTCCGAAATCAAGAGAAACTCCTCGATACACTTCTCGCCCCTTCAAGGAGCCAGCCTCATCGAATCTCCTAGACAAAAGTACTTCAAGTCTACCGGATTTATAGATTTTAAATTCCTCTAATGCGACATCCTCTTTGGGTTTTGGAATGGAGCCTATCAAGGCCCAGCTTTCACCCTTATCTGAACTATGAATTAATAAAAAATTTTGATCTTTGGAATTGATGGCTAAATCTAAAACACCCCATATATTTTCAAATTTAGAATCTGCAAAAGCTCCTACCCAATAAAACGACATGAGTTGATTTCTAAGATCAAACAACTTCCATGATTTTTTATCGTTGACTACAATTGTGGGCCCATAATCAAAATACTCCAAAGGAGCACGGTCTTCAGAATTTAAATTATTTATTTCTGTATGATTAAAATAAAGGCGCAGTTTATCGTTAACAGAAAAACGATAGGCCACAACACTTCTTTTAGAAACAAATTCGTCTATAAGATTAAAATCAATTTTTTCGTCAACTTTTAAATTGCTTTTATGAGCTCTCTCAAGAATTATTTTTGAAGTTTCGGGAAGAATTGTAGCCACTGTTTTCTTTTGAGTCGAACAAGACATGGTCGCAAATATCACGCCCAAAAGTATAAAGAGCTTCATAACTCACGCACAATACTTCAAGCTGCGGGGCCATGCAAAAAGACTTGCTGCTTCCTTAAATAGGTAAAATACATCCCATCAAATTCTTGTAGATTTTAAATTTGGGCTTTAACGTCAACTTGGGGGAAACATGAAAAACAAAAAAAGCCTTGGATCACTTTTAATTGGATTACTATTAGTATCGGCATGCAGTTTAGACGTTGATGGAATATTTAAAGCCAATACGGCCCTTGAGTTCATTCAAAAATCAATTTTTGGAAGCAAGAAAATTCCCATCAACGCTGGAACATATAATTCCACGATAAGCTTAGATGATTCGAACAACACAGTAGATCTCATTATTTACAAATCTTCTCGAGATAAAGCTAAAATCACCTTTAAAGCACCTATTGAAAACATTCCTCTCGACGGAACTTGGGTTAGTGTAGATGCTTCACAAACAGGCCAACCCTATGACGTAAAGTTAGCCGCTAAAAAAAATGTAGAAAAGGAAAATGAACTCAGAAAAGAATATGAACATTGCACTTATGAAAGGTGTCATACGGAATGTTCTGGGTCCCGCGAAAATAGAGAATGTCACGATGTTTGCCACACTTATAACGGAGAACGCTACGTTGAATACTATTTGGTACACACTCTTTGGAACATAAAGTTTAAACTTGGACGATCCAATAATTTTGGATTAGCAAATTTTAACGGAGACAGGCACGACGTCAGTCGAGATTACGTCTATCAAGGAAGCTGTAACTAGCAAGAATTATTGGATTATCCTCTAGCAAAATAAAATTGCTGATCACTCGGTCTAAGGCTATAAGCAAAGCCTTAGACCGGTATACTGATGGCGATCAGAAACTGTAAAAATAGTTTTTTATTTTTTTTAATTCTCCCCCTGATATTCACTTCTAACGCTTTCCCTAAAGATCCCAATGACTCTTGTGAGTCCGCTCTACAAGTTTATATTGATATCAACAAAAGATTACTCAAAAGCAATACTGACGAACTCAGAGAAAACTTTAGAAAAATATTTTCCAAAAACGGAACTCTAAAAAAGAAACTTTATTTAGCCACTCAGTATTACATAAGGTATTTAGTTGAGCATCACGTAAGTTCCGACAAAATTCCTCTTGTTGATCATTATTTAAAAAATATAATTTATCCAAAGGTAGGAGCGCTAGGAGACAGTTTCTTCTCTCCAGAGAATGGCGTCGTTATTTATAATTCCGCTTGTAAAAACTCTATAGGCGATTTTTTAACTCAAATTCACGAAATCACTCACCTCATTCAATGGAGCAATGCTATTGAGATAAATCCTCAAGACAACTTCTCAGAAAAATCCCGTCTTCAAATGGAAACAGGCGCGATGTTAGCTGAATTTAATTTTCTTAGAGCACTTCCTCAAGAAGTCTTGCTAGATCTTCGTTGGGATGTTTTCAGAAACGGCTCTATTTATGGTTCTATACAACCCTTAATATTCGCCGAACTCACCTACTCCAACAACCTAAACGAATTTTCCAGAAACTATAAATCGCGCTCAGAATATTCTCTAAATCAAATACAAATTATTTATGAAGAAAAATGGAGAAGAGAAGACCCCAACACCACTTCGCCCCAAGCTCCGTTCAATCTAGCCCAACAAAAAAATATACTTAAAGAACATCAAAATACTTTTTTATCAAATCAACCCAGACGGCGAATTTTAGATTACATTCTTTTTTGGAGATAACTCATGAATCAAGAGCTCTTTGATTGGATTCTTTTAATCACTCGATGGCTACACATAACTACGGCTGTAGTTTGGATTGGCACCTCAATATTTTTTATGTGGCTTGATCGCAGCTTTCTCCCAAATCCTGAAAATAAGTCTAAAGGCTATTTAGGTGAACTTTGGATGATTCATGGGGGTGGTTTTTACAAAGTTGAAAAACTTCAAATGGGTCCAACCCAGGTTCCCGAGAGACTTCATTGGTTTAAATGGGAGTCCTATTGGACATGGATGAGCGGGATGGCCTTAATGGCCTTAGTTTTTTATACGGGCAATGGATTATTTTTAATTGATGAAGCGATCTCTAAAATAACATTTTCTCAAGGAATATTAATAAGTTTATTTTCCATTTTTGCTTCCTGGTTTGTCTACGATTTTTTATGGGAAGCCAAAGCTATTCAAGAAGAGCCCCTTAAGGGCCACGCCTTAACGATTCTTTGGCTATCGCTCATGTCATTTTTTCTGTGTCAGACCTTAAGTGGCCGAGCGGCCTATATGCACATAGGTGCCATGATAGGAACTTGGATGGCTGGAAACGTCTTCATGAGAATTATTCCTAGACAAGTTAAAATGGTCGAAGCTACCAACCGAGGCGAAAGTATCAATCCTGAATGGTCAAAAAACGCAAAGAATCGATCAACGCACAACACTTATTTTACACTCCCAATTATTTTTATCATGATTAGCAATCACTTCCCCCTTACTTACGGAAGTCAATATAATTGGGTCATTCTTTTAGTTTTATGCATCGTCGGTGCCTCTATTCGAGAAAGTTTTATTATTAGAAAGAAGAATAGAAAAAGAAGTTTATCATTCGCTCTTCTTGCGTGCTTATTAATGACCGCACTTATTAGCCTGAGCTCCATGAATTCAGAAGAATCCGTAATGATTCAAAGTGAAGCCAAGCCCGAGGCCGCTATCGAAGTCAAAGAAAGTGAAACAAAATCTATTTCTGAAAAAACAAATAATCCGATCCAAGCAAGCGGAACATTATATTCGCTAAAAGGTGTCGTAAATTTTGAAGGTGTTGCACCCAAAAACAAAACGCTTACGCTTCCACAAGCTTGTTCGACTAAGAATGGAAATAATTTATCCAACGAAATTTTAATTAATAATGGCCACATTCAAAACGTTTTAGTTCAAATCACTAAAGGTCATGAAGCTCTAGACAAAGGAAACACACCAAACACTCCCATTGAAATAGACCAAGTGGGTTGTCTTTATAATCCCAGACTGAGTGCAGCCAGAGTGGGACAAGAAGTCATATTTATCAATAGCGACCCCACATTTCACAATGTTCGATCTTTCAGCAAAGAGAATCAAAATTTTAATCTCTCAATGCCAGTCAAGAATCAAAAAATTTCAAAGCGTTTTACAAAGCCAGAACTTTTTCTTGAGACAAAATGCAGCATTCATCCATGGATGAGTGCCTATATTGCCGTTATGGATCACCCCTACTATCAAATCACCGACGCTAATGGAAATTTTGAAATAAAGGGCCTCCCCTCCGGGACCTATACACTTGAGGCTTGGCATGAAATATTTGGCAAAAGGATATTAAGCATTAATATTAACGAAAAAGACCCGGAGCCACTAACAATTGTTTTCAAAAAATAGGAAAATAGGCACATGATTAGCACCCACATCTTAGACACTACACTCGGCCATCCCGCAAAAGCTGTTGAAGTTCTCTTAGAAAAAGAAGAGTCTGGTCAATGGGTCGTTCTCGAAAAACAAATCACCAATGAAGACGGTCGGATTCAATATTCAAATGCGAAAAATGCAGGAACATATAGACTGACATTCAACACTAAAATTTATTTTAAAAAACTTGGCCAAGAAACTTTTTTTCAAAATGTCCAAGTTTGTTTTGAAATCACCGACACCTCTAGAAAATACCACGTCCCCTTACTTCTGAACCCATTTTCTTATTCAACATACAGGGGAAGCTGAGCGGTGTTTTCCTATGAGGACTTCATTTCCACTTCTTTTAGAAAAGTTTTAATCCATAAAGCCAAGCCTCTATTTTCAATACCGGACTTGCTCTCCATAGGGCCCAGCGGAGGCCTTGAAAATAAAAAGTCATTAGAATTTTTAATTTCTCTAAACAACATATTAGCTACTGATTTAGAAACAATTCTCAATCAACGAATTCTTGATAGAAAATTCATAGATGATAGAACCAAAGTTCTTTATGATTACAATCGTGAAGCCGGATTAGATATTAGTGATGAAGGGTACAAAAGTGTACTGGGTCTCGAAAATCACAACGGAAGAGTCGTTTGGGGTCCTCTGCAAAAAGATTATTGGCAAAAAACAAAACATAAAGATATTGCCCCTCTTCCAGAATTTCTAAAAGGTCCGCACGTCACTCTATTTGGCCCTCCTGAATCTGAAAAAATGTGTATCAACGCGATGAATTCCTATCATCGCAAGCTTAAAGATGAGCCTGCTATTATTGAAGAGCTACTCAAAACACACAAAAGCTCACCAAAATGGGGCGCCGACGACGAAGACTCTAAAACTCCACTTCGTGAAGATTTAATTTCCTCCGGAGAAAACCTAGCTCAGTGTTTTACAAAAGAAATTAAAGTCACCTCTAAAGCTGATGATAAGAAATATGAATTGGCTGAAGAAAAATTAGCTCTTCCAATTAAAAGATTTCCTGGTTTAGCCATTCCTTGTTCTTTTTTGTTTTACAAAGGACTTCCTCTACCTTTGCACTTATATGATTTTGCTCTTCATTTTTACAGAAATTGGAATCGCCCGGAGGCCCTTGTTTTTTATGTCCCTAAATTAGAAAACGAAGAAGAAGCTCGCTACATAAGAAAAATGATTCAGGCGGCCGAAAACTTAATACTTAAAGAAAATCCTGAGTATAAAGTTGGAAGCGTTCGATTAATGATTGTTCTAGAAAATCCCCGCGCTATTTTTCGTACACATGAGATTATAGACGAACTCGACCCTTATTTTGCTGGAGCTTCACTTGGATGGCACGATTTCCTTGCATCTACAGCCCGTCTTTTTAAAGAAGATGGAAATTATAGAATTCCAATAAAAGCCGACCCTGATATAGTCATAAAATATATAAAAGCATCTCACGAGCTCCTTGCTAAAGTTGTTGGACCTCGAGGAGGCATCAAGGTGGGGGGAATGTATGGAATACTCCCACTCACTAACGATTTAAAATCAGAATCATTCCAAACAACCATGAAAGGTTACATACGAGACGTGATCACCCAACTCAAACGAGATTTAGACGGTTTTTGGGTCGCGCATCCTGATTTTGTTCGCATTGGTCTAGCCATGGTAGAAGCATGGAACTTTTACAAAGTTGGAAACAAAAAACCCTTAAACGACTTTGTAGAAGCTTTGCTTCTTCCAAAGTATCAAAAAGAAATATTAGAATTCATTGAAAAACCGGACATTGAAAGTCTAGATCCAGAAAATCCTAGGTATGCTCGCTCGTTAATTGTAGCAGACCTCAAACAATCTGAATTAATGGCCAATAGTGACACAGAAGAAATTCGCTACAATGTATTTCAATCACTTCAATACTTAACAGATTGGCTTAGTGGAAATGGTTGCGTAGCTCTACCAGCCCAAGTTGGGGGAGTAGCCGTTCGAGTCATGGACGATTTAGCCACTGCAGAACGATCTCGATGGGAAGTCTGGCACGAAATTTATCACAAAAGAATTTCCATAGAAGAATTTATAAAAATTTGCTTTGAAGAATTTAACTTTATACGACGGGATCTATCTAACACAAAAAAAATAGTTCAAGTTAAATGGAATCAAAATTCGGCAAAGTGGTATCCCGTTGCCTTGAAAATCATGATTAAACTCATGACCGATCCCAACCCACCTGAATTTGCCACAGAATTATTAGTTCCCTTCACCATTGAAAACATAAGGGACGAAGCGGACCCCTGGAATGCCATGACCCAGATTGATCCTATAAAATACTCAATAAGTGAAAAACCTCGGCGATTTATTTATTACTTTGAAAAATGTGGTCATAAAAACTGGGCCACACAAATGGCCAAATATTCAATTACGGATTTTGATATTGGAAAGAAACTCATTTCTGAATTTAACAAAACTGACATAATTGAAGCTGCCCAATTTCACGGAAATATCGGTGAGGCTAAAGCCGTTCTTGACTCCCTGGCTCTTAAAGAACAATCCCTTGTCGTTAATGACAACAGTAAAATCAAAACGGAACTCATTGCTTTATCTGAGTCCTATCAGAAGAAGTTTTCATTTAAATTTCTAATTTCAGCACAAGGAAAAACTCCCACAGAAATCTTAGACGCCTTAATTACCAGACTTCAGAATTCGGAAGAGAAGGAAATCATTAACGCACGTGAGGCCCTTTGGACCATTGCCGAAAAAAGAATGTTAAATGAGCCTTTGTCCAAGATCAAAGAGGAGTTTTACAATTCGCTCAAAAAGAATCAAGTTCTAGGAGCTCAAATAGCTCTAAAATCCTCCAATTCCAGCATTCAATCTCTTAATTTTGGAGAAGCAAAGCATGGAAGCCATACACGAGATGAAAGCCTTTTTGAAATTGCTTCTTTGAGCAAAAGTGTAGCGACGGCCTTTGCCATTGAATATTTCAACAAGAAAAAGATATCACTCGACACTTCAGTCAACGAGCTTTTCACTAAAAGCTCCTCTAATTTTCGAATCAAAACTTTAAATCCAAATTTTGAACAATCCACTGATCTTGTTTCAATTAAAAACTTACTCAACCACAGTGCGCTTAACCTTCACTATGTGAATGGAGTTCCAGCAAACAAAGCCATGCCAAAAATTAGTGACTTTTTAGAAGGAAATATCGAATACAAATATCCTCCTATAGAGCTTATTGATATTCCTGGAAAGAACTTTCATTATTCTGGTGGGGGATTCATAGTTCTTGAACACCTTATTGAAAGTCTTGAAAATGAATCCATAAACAATTTATGCAAAGAATTTTTAAACGCTTTAGGGCTTAAAAATTTTTCCTTCATTCAAAACGACCCCTCTAAGAAATCTTACGCTCATGGATATAAAGACAATGGAATCGAAGTTGAGGGTGGATGGAAAATGTTTCCCGCCTTTGCCGCTGGAGCCGTTAGCAATGCAAACGACGTTTTAATATTTTTAAAACATCTCTCCGATGCCTATCACAATCCCAGCTGTCAGAGCCCGATATCTCACGACACCGCCGTAACAATGCTCGAAGGAAAAGATATCGGAAGCCTTGAATTCATGGGAGCAAAAATGGGTTTGGGTATTTTTATTGCTGAGGCAGGCGACAATAAATTCATGATTCATCAAGGCGCTAATGATGGATTTAGAGCTTTATTCTTATATTGTTTCAAGGGTCCCGACCAAGACAAAGGAATCGTAGTTCTTTGTAATTCAGAAATGAATGGAGTTCACTTTATCTCCGAAAGCACTCAGCACTTTTTAAAGGATTTTAACTTCAAAGGAATTAACTTCGAAAAATTTAACGATCATTTTCAATATTCTAGTATTAAAGAAGAAGAACGCGTAAACCGTGGCTATAAAGAACTTATTTTCGATGCTTTTGAAGAAGCTCTTCCTGAAGCCATTTTAACAAAGGGAGTGCTCGACCCACTCACTCCATACAATAAAATACTCAATTCAAGAATCTTATCTTGCACTAATCAAAAATTTGCAAGAGCTGAAAACTTAATCAGTCCAAATCTGCCCATCTTTGATCCAAGCTTATTTGGAAAAGAAGGCAAGATTATGGACAGCTGGGAATCTGCGCGCCACAGTGAAAAGGGTCGCGAAGAACTTCACCTTGCCCTTTCATCACCGTCTTATATTCACTATGTACTTATTTCGACAGCGTATCACTTTGGCAACCAAGTCCCTCATATTGTCATTGAAGCAAAAAATTCCGAGAATAATCAATGGGTCAATTTAATTCCCAAGACTGACCTTGAGGGTCATTCAATAAAACGAATTAAGATAAATCATAATTTATCCATCACTTATTCAGAATTAAGAATTATCACAATACCAGATGGAGGACTGACCCGTTTACAAATATTCGACAACTCACTTCCGATAGAACTTCAAAGTGAATTTCAAACTATTGAAATAGCACAATGTGTTCCCTGCAAAGAAATAATACCTCAAGTTCAAAAACCACAATCCATCCCCGTTCAAAATTCATCCATTGGATTTTCTAAACTACAAGAAAATTCATTTAATGACTCACTAAATATTGCCTCAGTTGAATTAGGTGCAAAAATATTAAGCGTTAGCAACCAACATTATGGAAAAGCTGAAAACGTACTTTCACCCTTTAAACCAATTCATATGTTTGATGGTTTTGAATCTTCTAGAAGTCGAGAATTAAATCACCATGAAGAACTCATCATTGAATTAGCACGCCCTGGATTGATTTCAAAAATGGAATTTGATTTCACATTTTTTGTAAACAATAACCCTAAGGAAATTGAAATTTACGGACAAACCAAGGACTCCTGGGAACTCCTATTTGAAAAAGCAAACGTCAAAGCCTTTGCCTCCAACACCAAGGTTATTTATATAAATAATAGAAAATCGATTTCTCAATTAAAAGTAAGAGTTTATCCAGATGGTGGAATTAATCGCATTCGAGTTTTTGAAAAACTCACAAATTTCTAAATAGCACCATAATCATGACTTTCGACCACGGCCTCAATAAAGACCGTCCCAGCTTTGTCATCTACAGAATAAATGAGGCGATCTCCAACATTGTTCAACCTAATTCGATGTCTTCGAGTTTTATATTTATCAATTTGTAAAAGTCGATCTTGAGGATAAGACGTAAGAGTTCTTGCTCGGGCTAATCCATGAGTCTCTATGAGCGACTTCCATGACAAATAAGATTCATAGGCTCTTTTTCGATGCGCCCCTTGAGATTCAAACTCCTGAAGGGCCTTTAATACTCTTGAATTTCGAAATAAAACTTTGCGAACTATATTTTCAGGATTCAACACACTTGGAGCATCAACTGTTTTTTTGCCAGCCTCTAACTTCATTTTTTCAACGGTCTCTAAAAATCCATTCCCACCTTTTGTTTTTCTTAGACCTTTTTTATTCTCATTATTTTTTTCCGCTCTATCCACACGCTTTTCATCTTTTGGACTAATTGGATTTATATTTTCCGCGCTTTCTTCACTCTTATTATCAGAAGATTGTGAATCGGTTTTCGCATTTGAATTAGAATTTGAGCTTAATGACTCGCCAGCATTTGACGGAGCTTCGGATAAATCAGCAAAGATTGGGAAAAGACCTGGAAGTAGCTGATTCAAAGCCCTTTTAGCCGCCGGTTCTAACTTCAGCAACAAAGCCTCGTAATCTTTATAATCTGAAAATTTAATATCATCTTTAACAGCCAACAAAACACTCGCCATAACACTGGTCATCGATCCCAAAAGATATGGGCAGATGTTTTCTGGTGCACCCTTCCAAACAAATTCATTAGGATGATTTTCAATAAATTTTATCAAAAAGTGAATCGCTTGCAGAAGCTGTAATTTTTCCTCACGAGACGAGCCATACAATTCATTAAAGGCTTCTTGTTCTCCAACTTCACTATTCGATCTATATTTTTTATCAAATTTTATAGCTTGAAATGAAAACGCCAAAGCTAACATTCGATTGACATGAATAGACATAGGGGAAACAAAACCTTGATAGGTGGATGCGCGTTTATGAAAATCAGAAAGAAATATCATATGCTCTGCTAGAGTCCTAAATATTCTTTTGTCGTAATTATCATTAACTTCGAAAAGAGTTGTTTTCCGATCAGCTTTCTCCATATGATCAAATAAATGATTCCAGGTCTTTTGAAGAAAAGCATTTCCCGTTCCAGGTTCATTCCTATGATATTGCTTCAAAATATCTGGAGGTAAAATTGAAAGTATGACCAATGAAGATTCTTCAAAAAAGATTGAGGCGGCAATAGAAGCCTTACTTGGAGCATCATGCTTTCCCTTATTCACGTTAATGCGCTTATCTTCTTCTTCTAAATTTCTAAAAAAGCGGGAAGGGTGTTTTTTTAGAAAAGCTCTTATATCGCCTAAATAGATACTGATGTCAGTTAACGTGAGGTCTGTGCTCTGCGATTGCACAGGATCTTGAGCTCCTAATAAATTAATTAAAAGACTTAAAGTTTCATCATTAGTAATTTTCTTCCCCGAAAAACTTCCCCCGAGGGAAGAAATAACAACAGGAGACTTAGGATTGATTAACGGTGTGTCACAAGGCTTTTGATTCAAATGCGGAAAAAAGGGCCCCTTTGGTTTACGAAATTTTAAAAAATCATCGGGCTCAGAAGAATTCGCCAACGAAGCTATCAATATGGAAATAAACGAGAATTTTGAAAATGCGCGCCTTATCACGCGGCGCAATATACTCTTAATCTTAAGCTTTTACAAGTAGATGCAAAAACTGACTCTTAGTAAAAACTCCGAAAATTCAGGCACTTAACTGAGTTTATTTTTATTGTTTGAATCCTGGCACAATGTAAAGCCTCAAAGCATCGGCCTTTACACTTTCGTGACAACCATGAGACGTGCATGCAATCCTACTCAAATTAAAACTTCTCAAACTGCTCAATGCCGCTTCAATCGCTAGACCTAATACGAGCATATAAATTAAAAATAAGTAAATAACATTAAGAGACTTTCTGTGTTTGTGAGTAGCGTCTTTTTGCGTTCTTACAAACTTCCAAAAATCATTATGATCAACAAGAGCATTTCTCATAAGATTCCTCCATGAATTATTTTATTAAAGTAGAGTCACCTAATCTTAATGGCGATTAAAATTAGGTGACTCGTTGGAAGAACTTAGCCAAGCCGAAGCTCAACTAAGAGATTGCGCTAAAGAGTCCATATTTGTAAAGATTCTCCTCTTCACGACAAGAATCACAAAATTTTTCAACACGTGATCTCTGAGAAAACTCAATACCACACAGTGGACAAGTACAAAGACTCTTAGTTCTCTCTTTTCTAAGTTTTATTTTTTTCATTAAAGGTCTAACTGTTATTTTTTCACTTAATAGCCATCTATCTCGATTCATTTGAAACCTCTCTTTGATTAGCATCCGATAACTCTCTTTTAGGTTTCTGTTTTGTAGCATCAGGTATATTTTCGGAATATTTGTTATTTGTTTTAAAACTTTCAGGAATTGCTTTTCGAAATAGTATTTTCTTTCTGTGTTCAACTTCAGGTTTGTTGTTTTTTTCAGACACGATTTATCTCCTTATATATTTTTTCCTCTTACGGTAAGAGATCCCCCGTCCATTTCCCATGCCTCAATTTCCCGCTTTGAAGTGACTGATTCAGAAATTTTTTTCTTTCTAATCTTTGCCATAAAATCAAAACACTCGGAGATAGCCTTGTTCATAGAACACCCATATGCACTCTGAACTTTTGAAACTAAAAGTTCCACGTCTTTGATTGAGTTTTCTATTTCGGTATCAGAAAGTCTAACCCACTTCGCCCGAAACCTTCCAATAGTTTCCACCAAAGTCCGTGAGTACATGCTATCGCGATTAAGGAAAATCGGCATATAAGCAAAAACTCCTTTCTTTTTTATTTATTTTAAAAGGTGCGGTATTTCTGAATCGACTAGATGGTAACTAATTCGCACATTTAAAATTTATGTGTCGAATTATAACTAAAGAAATTTGAATTTCTATGGGGTTTATTCTCATGGGCAATTCACCCTACGCGAACTAAAAAATAACAGTTTTTTGTGAACTGTTCTCTATAATTCCTTCGGCTATTGCATATCTTGTAAGTCCCGCAGTGTCGTGAATTTTAAGCTTTTTCATAACATTTTGCCTATGTTTTTCGACTGTTTTAATACTTATATTTAATTCTCCAGCCACCTGTTTATTGGCAAAGCCTTCGGCAATGAGTTGAGGTACTTGCATTTCTCGTGGGCTGAGTAATTGGGTCCTATGCTTTACATGACCATTTTTTTTCGCATTATTTTCTTTAAATACTTTCACTCTTTCAGAAATTGACGGTCCATAAAACTGCAAACCCATTGCAATCTCTCTAACAGCCTGAATGAGCAAGTGTGGCGAACACTGCTTAACCAAGTAACCCGCTATACCCAATGATAGCGCTTTTTCAATATATCCATCATCAGCATGCGCAGAGAGCATTAGAATTTTAATTTTTGGATTTATTTTAATAATTTCTCTAGAAGCCTCAATTCCGTTTAATTTTGGAAGAGCAATATCCATTATAACGACTTCAGGATTAAGTCTTCTAACAACATCAATGGCCTCAAGACCATTTTCTGCCTCTCCCAACACACTAATGTCGTCTTCATATTCCAATAAGGCTCTTAACCCTTTTCTGACAACTTTATGATCTTCAACCAAAACTACATTAATTTTATCTGCTTTCATTTTTAATCCCATCTATTAAAAACACATTCACCTTTTAATTGCTTGAATTGGAATCTCGGCCCTAACCGTTGTTCCTTTACCTTTACTAGATTTTATCAGTAAAGTTCCGCCCGCCAGCCGAACTCTTTCAGACATACCAATGAGCCCTAACCTTTTGTTCCTGATTGAAGAAGATAGGCTATTAACATTAAAGGACCTGCCATTATCTGCAATATCAAGCAATATATTCTTATTCACCCTTTTTAAATGAACGCTAGCCCTAGTAGCCTTAGAGTGCTTAGCAATATTTGTTAACGACTCTTGAACAACTCTAAATAAAACTGTTTTAGGAATGTCGTTGATATTAGAAAATTTACTATTGGACTTAAAAATAACGGGTATCTTGTAGAGTTTTTGAAATTCCTTAAGATAAGACTTAATTGCATAAACGATTCCTAAATCATCAAGAATCATGGGCCTTAACTCTCTTGCAAACCTGTGCACAATCTCAACAGAATCTTCGACTAATTTTTGAGTATTTAATATTCTTTCTTTAATTTTTAAACTATCAGAAGAAGCTTCTTTAATTAAAACTTCTAATTCTAAATTAATCGCAGTAAGCACCTGGCCCACTTCATCGTGTAGCTCTCTACTAATTTCTTTACGATTTTCTTCTTGCTGAATAAAAAAAACCTCAAAGCTTTTCTCCGTGGCCGCTCTTTCAAGAACGGATCTCTGATACAACTCTGCATAACGAAGCTTTAAAACGTTAATCCATTTTTTAAGCTCTATTTGTTTGTATTTTTCCTGTATAAGCTTCTTTTCAAGTGAAACTTTTAAAAGTTTCAAAGCCGCTGTCTTTTGAGCGCATTTTGTATTTTTTATAGACACGCTCAAAACTCCTCTACAAAGCTTACCCACATGAACATTGGGAGCTTTCACCAAATGAGATGCATTATCTATAAAATCACGGCTCAGCACAATAAGGTAATCACCTTAGATAGAACGAAAAAGCCCCCTAAACATTGAAGTTTAGAGGGCTTTTAAGAACTTAGATAAAACTAAATTTAACTATCATCACTGCTGCTGGAATGAGTCGCCTTATAATACTTGTTTTCAAGTGTTCTAAGACGTTCACCCATAGCTGCTTTTTCATCAAAAGATGAAGATGAACTAGAACTCGACGTTGAAGATGAAGAAGTGCTGTTATTCTTACTCCACATCCAGAAAAATAAGAGTGCAGCTACTGCAATGATAGCAATTGTCATTGTATCCAATGCTTTTGCTGAAGGAATAAGCGCTTCAAGAGGGTTAAAACCCACTTCTTGCTTTTCCTTAAGAAGTTGGGCCATTAAATCCATATTTTTAGCCACATTTAACTCTTTATTGTAAGTGAAACTCTTTCCATCAATAAGAATTTCATTTTCGGATCCCGTTCCAGTAAACGTGATTTTTCTTGATCCAAGCTCGATAATTGCTGAGTTAACGGACTGCATTTTGATGTTAGGAAGTCGTTCGGCAGAGACTAAATAGAATTCAACAGTTTCAATGTCTTGGGGTGCAACACCCATTTTATGAAGCACCGGTCGTAAGCCAACAAATCGCTTCTGATTAAAGGCTCCCACTGCTTGATTATAAGAGTTCACAACTCTCACCATTGAATTAACGGCTTTTGTCTCTAAAGACATCGCTTGGACATTTCCTACTGGAAACATCGACGTCCCATACACCGCTGTTGCGAGCCACGCTATGGCTCTGGTTTTTATGTTTTTCATATTTCCCCCTTTTATTAAATTCATATTAAGAGGTACTTGTGGAAAGAATGTGGAAAAAGAGAGCGTAAAAAATATTTACCACTAAAAAACCATATAAACGTTCAATTTTGCTAGTTCTTTATATTTAAGAAAATATTTATTTCAGCACCTAATATGACGCCCTCACTAGAAGAATAATTTGAAACCTCAACTTTTCCGCCGTGCAATTCTATAATTTTTTTCACTATCACTGAACCCAGTCCAACTGAAACTCTTCCTGAATCAGAGTGAACAAAACTGCCCCCGAAATTTCTAGTTCCAAAACTCATTAAACCTTTGTCATCGAACCCTTGACCATCATCTCTGACTCTTATTTGAGCTAGCCAAGGATGGATCACATTGAGTTGTACTTCAATTTTTGATTTGGCAAATGAAGCAGAGTTCGCAATAAGATTACGAAGGGCCCTAGTCAACAAAGAGGGATCCACAAATAGCTCCAGTGATGTGGCTGAATTATCGACTAAAAAAACGAGAGATTTAGCTTCGGGTAAATTTATTAAATTATTCCCAAATAAATCATTAAGAAATTCATCCAATTTGATTTTTTGTAGTTTTACTGAAAACGAAGCTTCTTCCACTATGGCCAGAAACAACAAACTTTCCACCAATTCATTGATATATATGTTTTCATTTAACGCTGTGTTTAGAAAGTTCTGACGCTTTTCTTCGTTTAATGTCTTATTTCCGTTAATTAAATTTTCTAATATCAAGCGTAAAGAGGCCAAAGGGGTTCTTAAATCATGACTCAAATCTTGAATAAGTTCTTTCCTACTTTGATCGGCCAACCTTAGCTTTTCGAAAAGAAACTCAACCTGATCGGCCATTCTATTAAATTGTGTCATTAGTTTTCCAACTTCATCATTATGTTTTATTGGAAAGCGACTCTTTAAATTTCCAGACTTGAGATCTTCTAGAACTTTTTCCGCAGTGGCGGCGTTTTTAAGAAAAAATTTCTTGAGACCAAAAACTAATAATAGAACTGAAAAAAGCCCGAATAAAATTACGGCTATTATAATAACTGGGAAATGTTTTCCCACCATTTTTGCATTTTCACGCAATTCCAGTTCTGTCATTTGAGAAGGGTCTGGAGGAGGGCCGGGCAAGATTTGCGACAAAACGCCCTGAGCTTTTGAACGAAGAGGCGGCCTCACTCCGGGAGGTGGACCAATCCAACGTGGTATTTCTAGTGAGGCATAAAAACCTAAATAACTAAGAAGCAAAGTGCTAAAAATTGAAATAATTACAAATCGCCAAAACAAAGATCGACTTTTCATCGGACTTTTTCCAAACGATAACCAACACCAAATTCAGTATTTATTGCGATTCCCTTGGCTCCAGCGTCTTTGAGCTTTTTTCTTATATGACTAATGTGGGAATCAACAGTGCGATCAACAATTTCACCTTCAGTATCAATGACCGCTAAAACATCTTCGCGTGTAACGATATTTTCGCCCTTTCTCATAAGTAATTCGAGAATATCAAATTCTTTCCTGTTAAGTTTTATGCTTTTCTCTTTCCAAGTCACATCACGAGAATTTCGCTTTAACCTCAAATCACCCAATCGAATATCATCGTTAGGTTGAACAGATTCTTTGAGACATTTTTTTATACGAAGCAATAGCTCCTCTGTTCCAAAGGGTTTTCGAACAAAATCATTAGCCCCAACACTCAGCGCTTTTACAGCGCTATCTTCATCAATTCTCGCCGTTAAAAAAATGATAGGAATATCCTGCTGATTTTCCCTTAATGAACGAGCCCAATCATAGCCCGTGCCATCGGGAAGATTCCAGTCTAATATCAATAGCTTAGGCCTGATTTTAGGGTAAATTTGTTTTGCGGAAGCAATGTCCTTAACCCACTCAATTTTATAAGCCCTACTTTCTAAAGCAAATTTTAAAGATTCCCCCAGGGTTTTATCGTCCTCAAGTAGTAGAATTTCAGACATATTTTGATTGTAGCGGCTCTTAACAAAAAAAACATATTTCTTTCCATAAGTTTTCCACATCAATTTGAGATTCTAATATTACTCAGAACGTTGTCGGTGGTTTTGGAGGGCATATGAAAAACTCAACCGTTAACTTCTTTGGTTTTGGAATAATACTTAGCTTATTAGTGGCCTGTGGAAGTTCTTCTTCAGGTTCAAGCACAGGGTCTGGCAATGGATCTAGCTCTGGCAGTGGATCCAGCTCAGGAAGCTTATCATCTAACTCAAACAACAATAGCAATTCTTCAAGCACTAATAATGGATCGACAAGTTTCAATTCATCCACTGTATATGGAATCACTTCTAGCAATACAAATTCAAATAACAACAATCACTCTACATCCACATCGAGTAGTTCAACGGATACGAACAGCACCACTTCTACGAGCAGCACTAGCACCTCTTCAACAACTTCAAGTGTAAGTTATAATCAACTCAACAATTACTTACACCCAAACGTTGGCTCTATTATGAGCTCTTACTTCAATGGAACCACTCAACCATGGTTTGTTTATTGGGGATATCAATATGCTCAAAAAATAGGAAAAATTGAAACTACATACGCTTCTGGTCTTGGTGGACTTTATAGATGCTATGATTACGATTATTCCATTGAGTTCAACACCAACGACCCTAACTGCAATAGCTACGCAGGTTCACATCGCGCTCGATCTGACTCCACTCCTATTGGATATATACATACCGCTCAAGACAGCGGAACAGTTCCACTTTATCTTTGCTGGGGTAACACTGGTACTAAAGTCGTCATCTATAATGCTAGAAAATATTCAGGTAGAAATCCTTGTGAACTCCCCGGTGTTTGGGGATTTGATCCCGACTTTTATCATGGCGGCCATCCCGAACCCATGATTGCAAACGTTGGATTTGGTCTTATTGGATACATTAAAAAATAACTAAGCCTTCCTGATGATCTTTAAGGTTTTAAATATTGGTTTGCCCACCCTAATATTAAAAACTTTTAAAGATCATCAGGATTTTTTTATCCCATTTTAAAACTTTAAATTTAAAGAATAATTAGCCCAAAACCGATAAGACAATGTGAATACCGCATTAGTTTTGTGCTCAGCCATAGCCGCCTACTTTTTCCCATTTGAATTATTATTAGCTTCTTTTGCATTCTTAGGCCCAGCACATTATTTAACTGAAATTTCTTGGTTAGAAACTAAACGCTATTACTTCAACAATCGAAAAGCTATTTACGCATTAGCGTTCTTAGGACTCATTTCTCTATGGATCCCTGAATTAGAAAGACTTTATTTTTGCTCTGGAATAGCTCTAGCCGCATCTAATTTAATTTCCACTAAAAGAGTCACACAAATTTTATCCTTTATTTTAGGTACGAGTCTTCTCTACTTTTTCACAAGCCCAAAATTTTTAATGATCACCTTTTTGATCGGCGTTTTTCTTCCAACAGTTATCCACATTTACTTTTTTACAGGACTTTTCATGCTTCAAGGATATCTTAAAAGCAGAAGCAAAGATGTCCTAATGGCACTAGGAATTATGGGCCTAAGCGGAATATTATTATTAATAAGCAAAAACGAAGTCTCGTCGTTTCTCCCGAATTGGACTTCACATAATTTGAACAAATTTACTGATCTTGCTCAAACATACTTATGGGCAGCGGGATTAAATCAAAATCAAAACAATATAAATTCCATCTTGAGATTTCTTGCCTTTGCTTACACTTTTCATTATCTAAATTGGTTTTCTAAAACTGGCTTAACGGGTTGGCATAAAGTTTCAAAAAATAGATCCATAGCCATGATGCTTTTATATGTGTCTTGTATTGGTCTTTATATTTATGACTATCAAAAAGGATTCAAAGCTTTATATTACCTAAGCCTCTTACATGTTCAGCTAGAATTACCTTTAAATTTTTTAACCATTCGAAATTTAATTTTTTTTAAGAAAGTGTCGTCATACTAAGCGAAGGTCCCTCCCCTGACCCAATATTCAATATTCGAAAACACAAAACAAAACCCTGTCTGTATACTTTAATAG
>JAGOVS010000189.1 GCA_018060625.1 Bacteriovorax sp.
ATAAAACATGGCTCGTAACGGGAGTGGCGGGCTTTATTGGCTCCCATTTGCTTGAATCTTTATTAAAGAATGATCAGCAAGTCATTGGATTGGATAATTTCCTTACAGGAAAAAGAAAAAATATTGACGAGATCCTTCTTCAACTCCCAAAAGAAAAACAAAATAATTTTACATTCATAGAAGGAGATATTCGAGATTTTAAAACCTGCTGTGAAGTGACAAAAGGAGTAGATTACGTTTTGCACCAAGCTGCTCTTGGAAGTATTCCTCGATCCTTAAATGATCCTATCACCACGAATGATATTAACGTCACCGGTTTTTTAAATCTTTTACGTGCCGCAGAACAAAACAAAGTTTCTCGGTTTGTATACGCTTCATCCAGTTCAGTTTATGGAGACTCACGCGAGCTGCCAAAAATAGAAAATAACATTGGCAATCTTTTGTCACCGTATGCCACTTCAAAAAGAGCAAACGAGCTTTATGGAAAAGCGTTTCATCACTGCTATAACATTCCCACCATTGGGTTAAGATATTTTAACGTTTTTGGCCCGCGGCAAGATCCAGAAAGTATGTATGCAGCAGTCATTCCCTTATGGATGAACTCTCTCCTTAAAAATCAGCCCTGCTATATCAATGGAGATGGGTTGAATTCGAGGGATTTTTGCTATGTGGAGAACGTTGTTCAAGCCAATATAAAAGCGGCATTAACTCAAAATTCCAAATCTTATGGAGAAATATTTAACGTTGCCTTTGGAAAAAGAACGAATTTATTAGAACTTTATGCCTTAATTAAAGGGTATTTAGGCATTGATGAGAAAAGACAACCCGTCCATCGCGATAGTCGACCAGGTGATGTGCTGCATTCTCTGGCAAACATAGATAAAGCTAAGACTTTATTAAAATATAATCCTCTTTACTCTCTGGAAGACGGACTTAAAATAACAGCTGAGTGGGCTATTCGCTTTGTCGATTAACGGGTATTAACAATGAATATTCTCATGGTTTCAAGCAATTCTCACTCTTTGTTAAATTTTCGGCGTGAATTGTTAGAGCGTTTTTTAGAGCGTAACTTTTCCGTTGTGGTAAGTGCTCCTGTTGATGAGCATACAAAATATCTTGTTGAAATCTTTGAGAAGTTAAAAATCAAATTTGTTCCTTTTGAAATTCAAAATAATCGCAAAAATATTTTTTTTGATTTGTTAAGTATTTTTAATCTTATTAAGATAATTAAATCAAATAAAATTGACTGCATTTTTTGTTATCATATGAAGCCTGTTATTTATGGATCTATTGTTGCGCGCGCCTTAGGTTTAAAGCATATCTATGCCATGATAACGGGCCTTGGATACGTATTTACTGAGAACGAAGGGTTTTCTATCTCTATGACAAGATCTTTATTAGAAAAGCTCTTGTTGTTTTCTCTTTTACTTAATAAAAAGGTTTTTTTTCAGAATAAAGATGACTTTGATTTTATCTGTAAGAGTGAGAGACTTAAAAATTCATCTGTGATTGTTAACGGTTCTGGCGTTGATGTTGATTTCTTTAAATTGACAGATATTCCTAAAACGCTGTCTTTTTTATTCGTGGGCCGGCTTTTAGTTCACAAGGGAATTTATGAATATGTTGGAGCCGCGAGAATTTTAAAGAAAAAATATCCCCACGTCTCTTTTAAGATTGCGGGAGGATTTCACTCTAACCCCACCGCTATTTCAGAAGGTGATTTAAAAAACTGGATTCAAGAAGGAATTATTGACTATTTAGGGGACGTTCATGACATGTTACCCATTTTTCAAGCTTCATCTGTTTGTGTTTTACCCTCTTATAGAGAAGGGTGCCCTCGCTCATTATTGGAAGCAATGGCTGTTGGAAGAGCGATTATTACAACGGATACTCCTGGCTGTCGGGAGACAGTGATTGAAAATGAAAATGGCTATCTCGTCCCGATAAAAAATATTAAAAAGCTCTCAGAAGCGATGGAAAAATGTATTCATAGTCCTTCTTTAATGAAAGAGATGGGATTGAAAAGCAGGCATTTAGCGGAAGAAAAATTTAATGTTCATAAAGTGAATAAGGTCATTTTAGAGGGTATGGGCCTATGAAGAGTTGTTCTTTTCTTGCTCGTTTTTTATTTTATGTGGTAGAAATTATTTGGATAGAATTCTGGCGAAGAATATATGTATAAGAGGTCAAAATGAGCACGAATATAGATCATCATACTGTCGATGGATTTGGTTATGAATGGTCAACTTTCGATCAATCAGATGTTTCTGATGCAGAATTGAAAGAAATTTTTAATTCTTATTTTTCTATTTTTGACTGGTCCAAGATTACAGACAAATCCATTGGTTTTGATATGGGATGCGGCAGTGGGCGTTGGGCTCGATTGGTCTCTCCTCGCGTAGGATGTTTACATCTTGTCGATGCAAGCAAGGATGCTTTAAAAACAGCCAAAAATAACCTCAACAAAGAAAAAAACTGTACGTTTCACTTAGCAAGCGTTGATGCTCTTCCTTTTGAAGATGAGAGTATGGACTTTGGTTATTCTCTAGGAGTTTTGCATCACATCCCAGATACGCAGGCAGCTCTTACGTCCTGTGTTGCAAAGCTTAAGCCTGGTGCTCCTTTCTTGGCTTATTTTTACTACGCATTTGATAATCGCCCTCAATGGTTCCAAATCCTGTGGAAAATTTCAGACTATGGACGGAAAGGAATTTCTAAGCTGCCAAACAATGTGAAGTATATACTGACTCAAGTTATTGCCGCTGTTATTTATTGGCCTTTGGCCCGCATAGCGAAAGGATTAGAAAAAATGGGGGTTAAAGTTGATGTTATCCCTCTCTCAGCCTATCGAAATAATACCTTTTATACGATGCGTACGGATGCTTTTGATCGTTTTGCAACGAGATTGGAACAACGATTTACGCGTCATGAACTTCAAAAAATGATGGAAAAATCAGGCCTTGAAGGTATCTTGTTTTCAGAAACAACTCCTTTTTGGTGCTGTATGGGGTATAAAAGGGCTTAGATATTAATTTTAAATTTGAGTGTTTTCCATGAAAAATAAAATCTGACTTGATGGGCCTCAAGAAACGTTTAAAAACTGCGTTGTGCCCCGAAAACAGGCCCCCTAAATAAGCTAAATCAGTTTCTGGATGTTGTAAGAATGACAACAAAGGAGACAGAAAATGACGACAAAACGTAAACAGTATAGCAAGCAATCAAAATTCCCGCAGCAATAGACCTCTTGTCAGAAAAGCACACATTGGCAGAATTGAGCCAAAAATGTATGGGTCACGGTCTACTTTTCTGGAACTTCAAGCAAAAGGGGAGAACTTGTCATTATGATGACAAACCACCGTGAGCGTTGGTCCATAGAAGAATTTTTAGAAACTGTTATCTCCAAAGATGGCTTTTTCTACGCATTCGCAGAGCGTATGGGCAAGAACGATATGGATTTCCTGAATGGTACTCGTCATTTCACCTGAAGCGATAATGCAGTAATCGGCTTTTGATTTTGCTGCACCGCCCTGATGTCCTGTAAAAACAATTGAGGGGATATTCATTGCACGACAGGTATCCAGCGCTTCCAAAATGTTTGGTGATTGTCCAGAGGTGGTGATTCCTAAAAAAACATCATGACTTGTCATTTTTCCCAAAATTTGTCGCGAAAAAATCTTGTCGTAGCCATAATCATTGCCAATGGCCGTCAGAATTGAGGAGTCAACGGTCAAGGCTTCTGCTGCGAGGGGAGCACGGTCGCGAGCTAATTTGCTGACAAATTCGGCTGCAAGATGTTGTGCATCGGCAGCTGAGCCGCCGTTTCCAGCGATATAGAGACGTCCTCCCCGTTTATAACGGGCCACAACTTCTGCAACCGCTTTTTCAAAAATGCTCAGATTCTCTTTTTGCTCAATAAATTTTTGCTTAGAGGAAATGGATGCATTAAAGTTTTTTGTAAGTATTTCCGAGGCATTGATCATGACTGTTCTCTCAATTTTGTAAAATAGTGGCTGCTCGAACATAATCATCTGGCACCCCAATATCAATGAAATTTTTCATAAACTCAATGCCATAAATTTTTGCCCTCTTCTCCATCAAGCGGGGAAGAATATCATCTTCCAAGGAAAGCTTTTGGCCGTTATTGAATTCAAGTTGTTGAAGGACTTTAGGATTTATACAATAAACACCAGAATTTATAAACCTTCCTTTTTGCTCTGTTCCAGATTTTAAGGAAAGGATTTTTCCATTTTCTGTCACTTCAATCCCCATATATCGTCCCTTTTCGTTGGATCGTGTGAGGGCGAATGTCCACTCAGATCCCTGACTTTTATGAAAATCTAAGAAGGTAGGGAGAGAGACTTCAAAAAAAGTATCGCCATTTAAGACCAAGAAAGGATTGTTATTGTTCAATGTTTGTATCGCAAGTAATAATCCTCCACCCGTTCCAAGAGGCGTTTTTTCGATCGAATAATGAAGGGGTGCATTTTTATAGCTATCACCAAAATGATTCATAATGACATCGTACTGATAACCAATTGAAAGAACAAAACGCTTCACGCCTTGTGCTAGCCAGTAATCCATTTGATATTCAAGGAAAGGGCGACCTTGTATAGGCGCCATCGGTTTTGGCACATCGGGAACAGTGCTGCGAAGGCGTGTACCAAGTCCGCCGGCGAGTATGAGGAGAGTAAAACTGCCAGATCACTCCGGCAGAGTCCTCTTAGAACCGGACAGGCGGAACTACCGCATCCGGCTCCCGATAAACCAGGCTACTCAAGCCATGTTCGGCAAGCTTTCAAAACAAAGAT
>JAGOVS010000190.1 GCA_018060625.1 Bacteriovorax sp.
ATTTTTTTCGACAAGATAGCGGTCTTTAAAAGTTCCAGGCTCAGACTCATCGGCATTACACAGGAGGTATTTTTTAGCATTTCTATCTTTGGTAAAAAAGCCCCACTTCACTCCCGTGGCAAACCCTGCTCCCCCACGACCTCTAAGACCCGAGAGTTTTACTTCTTCTTTAATGGCCTCAGGTTCTTTATCAAAACAAGCCTTCATGGTTTCATAACCACCAGCTCGTTCAAATACTTCTATATTATGAACACTTGGGATATGGTGATAACTTAGGAGGGCATAATCTTTATAGTTGGCAACATCTTTCATTATGGTAATTCCTCAATTTTTGAAATGGCAGAAGACAAATCAATATTTCCTACGAAATCGTTATTGACTCTCATACAAGGAGCAATTTCACAGGCCCCCAGACACTCCATCTTTTGAATAGAGATTCTTCCATCGCGAGTTGGTGTTAAGTACCCCGTATCAAAATGCTTTAATAGACCTTGGTAAATTTCGCGTCCACCGTACATTGAACAAGTGATATTCGTACAGACATGAACAATATTTCTTCCTACTGGCACATCATAAAACATATCGTAGAAGGCGATGACTTCTTTGATTTTGATTTCAGGAATTCCCATGAGTTCTGAAATATAGGCAACAACATGATCCGGTAGCCAATCATTTTGCTCTTGGGCCAAGTGTAGAACTGGAAGGAGAGCTGACTCAATATCGTCGTAACGAGAAAGATACTCTTTATATTTAGCTAAATTGGCCGGCGTGAATTCAAATGTCTCAGTCTTTTTCATCGGTCTAACTCTCCCGCAATAATATTCATCGCTCCTAATTCTGCAATAGCGTCTGAAATCATATGATCTTGAACGATTTCACTGAATGATTGATAGATAGCAAAACAAGGTGGGCGCACTTTGACTCGATAAGGATTTGAGCCACCATCTGAGATGACGTAGAAACCCAACTCTCCATTGGCCGCTTCAGTGGCCGAATAAATTTCACCAACTGGTGGACGAACGCCCTTCATGACGAGCATGAAGTGATTCATCAATCCTTCAATATTAGTGTAAACTTCTTTTTTAGGGGGAATACAAACGCGCTTATCAAGGGATTGATAAGGTCCACTTGGAAGGTTATTTAAAACTTGATTCACGATACGTAATGATTGTCTCATCTCTTCCATGCGTACCAGATAACGGTCGTAATTATCCCCATTTTTTCCCACTGGGATTTCAAATTCTACGTCTTTGTAGAAGTAGTAAGGATTTGCTTTTCTAATATCGTAGTTTACTCCCGTTGCGCGAAGGCAAGGTCCTGTATAACCCCAAGAAATGGCCTGTTCAGCTGAAATAGGACAGACGCGAGTTCTATCGACATAAATTTTATTTTTGGTAAGGAGGCGATCAATTTCCGCAATCCCTTTTTCCATTTTTTTGACAACGTCTAAACAATCCGTCACCCAACCAACTGGAAGCTCTTGGGCCATTCCACCAATGCGTGTGAGTGAAACTGTTAAGCGAGCTCCGCAAAGTTTCTCAAAAAGTTCATAGACGCGCTCGCGCTCCTCAAAGCAAAACCAAAATGATGTTAAGGCCCCAAGATCTACTGCTCCGGCCCCGATACACACAAGGTGATCTATGACTCGTGAAAGTTCAGCAAGAACCATACGAAGTGCTTTGGCCCGATCGGGTATCTCAATTCCCATCATGTCTTCGATGGCCTTACACCAACCAATATTGTTCATGGGAGATGAGCAATAATTCAATCGATCTGTATAAGGAATAACTTGGTTATAAAGATGGGTCTCACACATTTTTTCAAAACATCTGTGGAGGTAACCAATTTCTAATTTTGATCTCTTAATGACCTCACCTTCGATCTCGGCCATTATGCGAAGGGTTCCGTGAGTGGCGGGGTGAGACGGACCTATATTAATCCACTCTCTCATCGCTGCTGACTCTGGAGACACTGAAGGATCAGGATCGAAATGCATTTCCAGAGATTCTGAAAGTGGTTGGTTATGATCAGCCCGGTAATCTTTTCTTAAAGGGTGCCCAACAAATTCATGATGAGTCAGAAGACGCTCTTTTTTTCTTCCTAGGTAAGAGATCCCGAACATATCCCAAGCTTCGCGCTCAAACCAATCGGCCCCTTTCCAAAAAGGCATAACTGATGGGACCATCTCTCCGGCCTCAACATCCACTGGAACACGCACGCGTATCCGTTCATTTTTCTCCATATTGAGAAGGTGATAAACAGATTCAAAGCGCTTTCCATGCGTCCACTCTGAGTTTGGGCGTTTGGAGTTATCCACACCGCAAACATCTAAAAGCATATTGAAGCCAAATTCATCCTTAAGCTTCGCCATAATGGTTAGCAATGTTTTAGTACAAGCAAAAATCACATGATTTTCAAACTTATAGGAATAATGGTTATCCGCAAAACTTGCCTTGAGAACAGATCCAAATTGATTGATTTCTTGCATGAATAAAAACCTATTTTATTTTTACCTTAATTAATTTGTAGTTGTCTGAGTCACCTTTGAGGCTTCCGCGAGTTCAGCTGCTTTTTTCTGTTTCGCTTCACTGGCCTTAACAGAATCATCGTAAGCTGATACACCTTTTTTTATGCGATCTTGAATCTGCATAATCCCTTGGAGAACGGCCTCAGGAGTTGGAGGGCAACCAGGTATATAAATATCGACAGGAATATCGCGAGAGACACCTTGGACGACATGATAAGCGCGATAAAACCCCCCGGAAGAAGCACATGCTCCCATAGCTATAACCCACTTAGGATCGGCCATTTGGTCATATATTCTTCGAAGAACTGGGGCCTGTTTTTCAGTTATCGTTCCAGCGATAATCATTAAATCTGATTGCCGAGGAGAAAAACGCACAACCTCCGCTCCAAACCTTGAAGCATCGTACTTGGGGCCAACAACGGCCATATACTCGATCGCACAACAGGCAGTCCCAAAAGGAAAAGGCCAAAGGGAGTTGGATTGCCCCCAACGTTTTGCCCATTCTAAAAATGAATCTGCTTTCGTCGTGACGATAAGGCGATCAAGAGCAAAGTCTTCTTCGCTTCGGCTATCAAGTGGGCTGACGAGTCTCTTATTAGTCGACATAAGTCTCCTGTCAAAATTTATTCAATGTGATTGTACAAGATGCTATTTTAAGAAGAAGGAGCGGAAATGTAAATCAATAACTTACTTAACAATCTTATCCTCACTTGAAGTGAAGTTTTGCCATACAACGTCCTGCGGAAAGAGATCAAACTGATTTTCTTTGGTGGAGTTTTTCGCCTTCTTACAGACACGAGACTTCCCCAGATCTTCGACCCAAGCGTAAATTTTTTGATGGCTTCCACCATGCTCACTGTCATACTCTATAAATCGAAAACTTTTATTGACTTGCCTTTTCATAAGCAACAATCCATTGATGGCCTGATCAAAACTTTTTTCAAAGTAGCTTCCCTTGCAGCGCTCAAGTTCTTTCACTTGATCATTATAATAGCGATCATCACTTACTTTTGGATTATACGCCCAAGCTTTTTCCGCACAACTGTAATAAAAACCATTTTTCTCTAAATTGGTGAAGGCCTGGATATAAGTGAAAAACCATAATCGCCTAGCATCATCATTAATTGCGGCCGGTCGAACAATTTTTTGACAAGCATAAAACTGATCAGAACTCGTCTTGTAAAATTCTTTAAAAAGTTTTAGAAATTTATTCTGCTGATCATAAGGATCATTGCGAATTTTTTCCGTATTTTCCCACAAGGAGTCATAGAGATTAAAACAGCCTTCTCGCCACTTGCTCAACTCTTCAAGCTTGAGGTTTGTCGATTCTTTAGCAAAAAGATTCAATGTCTCAGCCAAGTTTATTTCTTTAGAAATACGGTAGGCAGGGAAATATTTTTGCCCAATTTGATGGACTCCGTCTTGATTGGTCATCATGGCCCGAAAGTAATTCCAGTCAACTTTTGATTTTAATTGTCCGAGTTCAAGGACGTGAGAGAAATGGTCATCTTTGATGTTTACACCTATTAAAATCTGCGTCCCTTTCCATTTGGCCTTTGTATCGCAGGGATAACTTTCACAAGATTCTAACAAAACTGAACCCACCAAGCGCGCTTCGGCCACATTGGTGGGGTGATATTTGAATTTCTCCCCCCTGTTTTTATTTCCAAAGACAATGATTCTTTGGGGAAGGTTAGATTTATCATAGGTCCTTGGCACTATCCCTTGTGTGAAGTTTGGTCTTTCCAAATCACTTTTGAAAGATTCCCAAACATCTTCTGTTGAGCAATAGCGATGATCCTTATACAGGCGACCTGAGTAGAGATCGAAGTTAAATTTATAAGCACTATCTTCAGCGGTAGTGATAAAATAATTGATGGTTGCGCTTTGCTTATTCAGTGCGGGTATTGCATCGAAAAAAGGGTGAGTGAGATAATTATCATCATTATCCCGTATTGAGAATCTCGGTGGTAGCTTGAGCCAGTTTGCACTTATTAGACCTTCGTCACGCCTCTCAACGACATTCGTTGAAGAGCAACTGATTAAAAAAAATGCACTCAAAAGCTTTATTAATTGACATATTCTCATAAATTTCTCAAAATCACAGTTCGCCGATATTCTTGTTTTTGTTCATCCTAATGTGCCTGGGTGGTGGAATCGGTAGACACAGCAGATTTAAAATCTGCCGACCTTTACCGGTCGTACGAGTTCAAGTCTCGTCTCGGGCACCATTTTTT
>JAGOVS010000191.1 GCA_018060625.1 Bacteriovorax sp.
ATCTCCTGAGAGTCACCAACTAACCCAACGTTGACGCCAACTATCAACCTAAGCATAGTTTTACTCTCCCCTTGGAGAGAAGAATCACGATTGATCAAGCAAAGTTTTAAAGAAAAATTGGATAAATCAAGGAGGACTACTCTACTCCCTTTGAAGAACCAGATCAAAAATGTCTTAAAAGCTTATAAATCAATGAGCGTCGACCTCTTACAGTTCGTTAGACTCATAATTGGCGTAAAACAATGGAGCACTTTGATTTTAGTAAGCAGCAAGACTCAAAGCGATTGAGTTTACCCAGAAAAATTTCAGTTTAGTAGTCGACAAAAGAAGATTTCATGCACGCTTTGCAAACTATTACTTAATCTAACTTCAATAATTTCAAGAGATTTAGTTTTAAGCCTCGAGTGCAGAAGGCTCATCGTTTCTAATCTGACTCCGGACACCAGTACCTCCGAAAAATTGACTAGAGATAAAGATCGCCTGAAGAATTAAATAATGGTAGGGCTTTTTTTTATGCCCCCTCCTGCCCCTTCGGAAAAACTGAACCTATCTCAGCCCCTTAGGGTCGCCTTGTCCTAAGCACATCGTACATGTGATTGTCATCAGTCATATCATCCACGCTATGGTATCCTCAATAGATTTCGATGCAGTCTAACAAATGGAGGTTGCTCCTGGTGTTCGTTCACTACTCCTTAGAGCTGATTCATCTTTATATGCCCATTCATAAACATAATCATAATAATAATCCTTTGCATTATCATTGCTGCTTCTCATTTTTGTACATTCTGTTTCAGGAATTCTCTCACATTTTTACATTTGAATCTCTCAAAAAATTAAGCTCTTGTTTTTTGATCGCCATCACAGAGATCTTTTCTCTTTTGTTTCTAATTTGAACTTTATTTCATGAAGTTCCCGATATTCTTTGCCATTTCTATCGCCTTGCCAATTTCGAACGTGTAAGACTCAATCCAAACACTAGGCTCTCCACTTGCTACAATTGCTGACATTTTTATCTTTTTTATGTGACTGAAGAGGTTCGATCGGTTGACAATAGTTTCGAAGTACCCCTTTGACAACATTTGCCACAAAGCTCCTTACAGCGCTTTTTACAGCTGTTTTTCCTTATTTTATGGAATGGTTTTGTATTCATGGAGAAATAAAGTGTCAGAGAACTTATCGATGGGAATGAAGTTCATATCAGTTTTAAATCCCATCTCGTTAAAAGATTATGAATCGACATAATTCTGATAGCCCATCTTCTTTAATTTGAAGCTCCCTTCCTGAATAAAGAAATGAACGAAATCTCTCAGAGTTTGTTCAGGAAGTTTTGTTTGCTTTTATCCCTCTTTAAGAGTCAAATTTCGAAGATCGAACTACAATTTCAAAATCTAAGTAATCTTACTTTTAAGTACGTCGTCTTAATTCAAATGTTAAATACACTTCTGTATTACCCGTTAAACATCTTAAAGGTTAAATTTCATTTTATTTTTCATCCAAAGTTTAACAATCTAATTGAAAAAATCTATCCTTATTTCCTAATTTGGAACGACGTAAAAATGAGTTGAAGCTTTGTTAATGCTCCATTACTTATTTTTAGTGAGGTAGCCGGCAAAATACAAGAAGTGAAGCAGGGCTGACTTATTATCCATCTCTTACCAATGAATTTAAGGCTTAATCGTACCTTAATATCTATAAGTTTTGATCAATTCGAGGATATCAAGGTCTTAACAAAATTTTAGAAAAAGCTTTTGGATTAATGTCATGTTTCCAGTCATAGGATAAACAGGAGTTAGTTCATATTCCAACTTTTATGCTTTCTGATATTGCATGATTTTCAGTAACCCATTTATTGACCACGGGTTATAGAGTTCTTTCTTACTAATCCAATATCCGTTGCAATAATCCTTGAGCAGCTTTAGCTCCGCCTCAAAAGTTTCCTTGTCTGATGACTGAATTTTTTCAACGCCGTAGAGGGCCTTCGCTGTCAAAACTTATATTTCTTATTTACTATAGCCAAAGCATTCATTAAAGGACCCGTCTGATGAATCAACAGTGAATGATAGAAAAATGTTCAATGGACTAAGTGTTCCAGTTCCTTTAACCTTTGAAATTCCAGTAGCGACAATGATATCGCGATTTGTGTTCTATTTTAAGCCTTCTCCAAAAATATCGCTTAAGTATTGATAAATTTCTGAACGAGAGCTGTTGGAATAGGAGCAGTAGTAAGGCTTATCAAATTAATCTATCAGGATAATAGCTTTTTTCCCGAAGTGCTCATGCAGTAGTAGTGACAAATATGCAAGACTCTTCTGAATGAAACTGTCTGAGGCATTCTTTCCTTAATTTTTTGCTATTTAATTGAACTTAGCAATCTTTTCCTTCAATTCCTCAACTTAAAGTGAATCGTCTAGATTATTTTTAATTTATGCCTTCCAGACCTTAACTAAGTAGCGATGCTTCTAATATGCATTGCAAATCGACTTTTTGATCTTGTTTTTCATCTACTAAAGAGATTCGTTCTCCCCAAATTCGGGCATCGTTAAGCTGATTACTGGCCATTCTCCCATATGCTCCTTTTCCATTTTTCTGTTCTATTATGTGTCCTATGATATTTTCAGATTTTTCCCTCCATTAGTCTTAGCGTAAAAGATCCGCTTGGACTCCCTTTTCTTTGACAAGTTATTTTATGTACCCAATTCATACTTTTTGCTTCCATCCGAATTGACTTCGATCCTTAAATATAACTCCAGCATTGAGAGCAGCATCGACTTCCCCCAGCGGCGAGGACGGCAGAATAGATAGCAAGCTCCTCGAGTGGCGATTATCTTCTTAATAACAGAAGTTTTGTCAACAAAAATATCTGCATCAACGAGCTCTGAAAAAGTACTAGCCCCGAATGGATACTTTAGTTAACGTTGAGGTGAAGATGTTGCCGGTGGGGTCCCCAAAGTTGGAGGGTTTTCATTGTTGACTGCTGTTGCTGAGGCTGACGTACGAGGAGACAGTGAGTTCGCTGAATGTTAATTTGGGATATTTTACTTTGATGAACTATAAGGCGAGATGCTTTGCAAAAACAGTCCATGAGATTTCGAAAAGTTCTGACAAGCAGAGGTCTGTGGCCACGGCCTTTGGAAGGCCTGGGTGCCCCTCTGCATTAAGCGAAAGAGTGATTTCATTTTAATTATGAGTTCAACAAGTATCATGGCGCTTTAATACCACAATTATGCTACCTGTAAAATTCAAAATAATCAGAAATAAGCAGGCAAGCGACTTCTCTCTCGACTGAATCGAGTTTAGCTGAAATTAAGCAAAAAAATGAAAATCGCAGCAATCAGAAGGACTTCGGTCATAGATGCGATTTAACATGTCGAATTGCCTTGGAGTGAAAGGGGTGCTCGGAGTCAATTTCTGCAATGATCACCTCTTCAATGATCGAGAGTCAGCCAGCAGACTGATTGTCTCTCTTTTTATATAGCAAAATATAGGCGATATATATTAATGCTGGTAATCAAAGAAATGCTAAAACTCAACACCCACCATCAGAGAGCCTACAATCTTTACCAAAGGACAGTCTTGCTCTTTGATTGAATATCATTTTCTTCAGAATCATTTAGAAGGGTTGAGGGAGAATGTGGTGATTTTTGATAATTTTCTCATTCAAAAGTTACCGACGTTCACAATTAAACTGATTTTTCAAATGTTTGAATGAATATAAGAGAGTTAATTTATAACAATCAATAATGACCTAAAGGAAACCGATGATCAGAGTGTGCCTACAAATAGACAACCTTCGCAGTCTACGCCAACTTGACTGCCACAAGCCTGAGATGATCTACGAAGTTGGCTTCAACCTGTTTCACTAAAATTGCTCCAAAGTGCGCTGGGAGGATGTCGGGTTTACTTTTTACATAAAGAGCGATCAAATGCCTAGTTTCCTATCAACTACAGCTATGGAATTTATATCTGTGCCCCTTAATCGAGTTTTGCTTTTATTGGCCACCCAAAGGGTTATTTTTGATGAAAGGGTGAGAGTTTTCAAGATTAAGTTCCAGCGATATGTGAGCTTTAGGCATAAAATATTTTATTTCGATGATGAAATATAAAGAAGACTTATCATTACTCTGTATCGATGAGGACTTGGATCTATTAAGGGGCGTAGAGGGCTGTTTTATCTCTCTTGACCTTCTGGTTGACCTCCTCCACGATGAAACACGAGAAGATAGTATCCATCGCGATGTTGTATACCGACATGAAGAGTATGCCGATTGCGAAAGCGATGACGAACATCAGCTAAAAAGATATTGATGATGCGGGAAGGTGTGGGTGGTGGTTGCGGTGGCGGTTGCACCGATAACGCTGAGAAGTAACAGTCCGAGGAGGATGTAGGAGAGCTTCATATGTAATATTATTGAATAAAGCCAAATTTGAGTGTATAAATAAGATTCTGCGGGAAGGTGACTTTGAAAAAATAGAGATAAAGTCAATGAATTCATCCATTGAGTTCTTTACTCTTGGTCTTACTCTCCTTTTTGACATCATTAGAACCCTGAAAGGTCATTTAAAATAAATTCTGCGGAGTTGAGTGATGAATTTGAACATCATTAGAAGTGCATTTTTTTAAAAAAAAGTCTGTAAAATCGCATAAAAATAAGTAACAACCCAAAAAATAGTTAATATTTGTCGAGTTTAAGATACGGTCTTCACTAGTGCAAAAGATTTGTTCATTTTAATTAAAAAATTTGAAGAATATCTTTTGCCCAA
>JAGOVS010000192.1 GCA_018060625.1 Bacteriovorax sp.
AATGGATTTAAATGAAGTAATGCCTCTAAAAAATAATCGTTCACCTTACTATTGGACAAAGAAAAAGAGTGAGTTTAAGCCAGATTGTCATTTTTTTTATGCACAAGAGTGTTTAAAGCTTAATCCCTTCCATTTAAATTCAACTGATCCAACATGGGCGGGGATTATGGATTCAATGGGAGGAGTCTTTGAAGCATTTAGAAATCCAATAGATCCAGAAAGTAATTTAAAGGCCTCATCGTTTTATTTTCCTTTTAATTCTCCTTGGCATAAGTTGGGATTTCGGGCGGGATGGGATGGAGAGGGGGGCGAGCTTCGTCATTTTGATTTTAAGTCAATTGCTCCTGATGTTATGCCTGAAAAGTTTGAGGTTGGTTTTCGTTGCATGAGAGAGTCTAAATGAAGTTGTTACTTTTTTTACTCATTTTTTTATTTTTTTCTTGTCAACGGCAAGCAAATAAAAAGCTGAGTGATTCAGAAGTTGAAAATATTCTCGCTCATGAATGGACATACGCTTATCAAATTAAAGATGTTAAATTTGATGGTCAAATTATTTCACGTCCTCCAGGGATCTCACAGTTGATTTTTAGTCTTGATCTTCCAGAAGAGGGAGGTCTTCATCTTAAAGGTCATTGTGTATACTATCAAGTTCCCTATAAAAATATTCCGGGTATCGTTAGTATTTTGGAAATGAAGAAAGAAAGGAAATGTCCAGATTCTTCTTTAAGAGAACCTTGGGTTGAAATCAATCAAGTAAAAAATTTACGGGTGAGTTTAGAAAATTTTCACTTAATTTTTCAATTTTCTAAAAATGAAAAATTGGTAACTTGGAATTTTCCCCTTCCCAATTTAAACAACGGAGTGCTTCATGAAAAATTCCAAGCTCCAAGAGAAAAAAAATTATATCCAGGAATGAGTTTCTTGAGAATGAGTGAAGAAAGCATTACGAATCAAAACAATAGATACTTGGGAAGATTAAGTGATCGATTCGCTCGGGGGTCGAGTATTCGTTGTCACCAGGTCAACAAGAATTGTGTGGATGTGGGAGATAATCGCTGCGATGACTGTGCCTATGGGTGGTATGAAGTGGTTGATTATCAATGCCCTCAAGGGGGATCAAAATTCTGTGGACAAAATCATTGTGGAGAAAAAAATGAGCCGGCCTGTCCCCGAGGGACCAAGGTCGTCCATAGTGAAGAGTCGGGAATATGCCAAACAGATCTTACACCTTCACGGAATGCAGATCATATTTTAGTTTGCCTTTGAATTGATGAAATGAGGTGGGAGTCTACCCATCACATCATCAATATCTGAACCAATGGTGTGAACAATGACAAAAGAGCGCAGGGTAAGAGGAGACGCCATTTTAAGGGCAGCCTTTTTCCCCTTAAGAACAGAGAGAACATAATCCGAAACGATAAATTTTTCTCGAGGTAAGTTTTCAGCGGCCGTTCGATCACTCAGCCCGACAAAGGCAATTCCTTCTTGAATAATAAAAGGAGAAATGTTTTTCTCTCTAACTAGCTCGTCAGTGCTTAGGTCAACGACAGAGCTATTGAGAAAATGGAGGTCGTAGCTTGAAAAGTAAATTCCTTGTAGCTCCGCAATCTCAAAATCTTCTAGAGTTATATTGACTAAATCAAAACCCAAAGCAGAAAGTGAGACCATGGTTTGCTCGTTCTCTGATTTAGAGCGATCTGGTTTTAAGAAATGCCCAGTATGAATTAAAAAAAGCCCAGAAGAGTATTTTTTTTCTAATAAACTTTTTGATTCAAGTGAGTTTGTCAAATAGACCGGGAAAGGAATGCGAGGGTCTTCCATAAGACCACTTGTCGCTGTTGTAATCATCAATTTATTATCCAGCGACGAGTGAGAGCATGAGGTAACAAAAATAAAGGAAGTCAGAGAGAAAATGAAAAACAATATTTTCATTAAAAACTCTTAACCTTGGACAGTTTTGCATAGGCCTTCATAAGACCATCGGCAAGGCGGTCATAGTAATCCAGAGGAGAGTTTAAGCATAGACTGATTCGAACCACTCCTCGTCCAATATCATCACTTGTTCCCATGGCCATGAGTACCTTAGACGTCATGGGCATATTGTCCGAACACGCAGAGGATGTCGTTACAAATATATCTTGTGACTCGAGCTCTATTTGCACCGCCTGTCCGTGAATACCAGGGTAAGAGATATAAGTTGTCGTCGCAAGTCTTGGAGAGTTTTCACCGATGATAACTACTTCAGGAAAAGCGGCCTTGACCTTTTTTTCAAATTCCATTCTTTTTGCTGAGAGTGAGGAAATATTCTCAAATGTTTTTTCAAGGGAAGAAAGAGCAACGGCCAGAGTCTCATTGCCAATATAATTTTGAGTTCCGCCGCGATGTCCTTTTTCTTGGCCTCCACCAATGATAAGAGGAAGAAGTTTTTCTGGATTTTTGGCCAGAAGAATTCCTGTGCCAGTCATCGCCCCTAATTTGTGGCCAGAGCAAACAGCGTAATCAATATTGGCCTCTTTAAAATGAAAGGGCGTTTTGCCAATAAATTGAGTGGTGTCACAAAGGTAGGGGATATTCTTATTTAAGCAAAGAGCATTGATCTCTTGGTAAGGCTGAATAATTCCTGTTTCGTTGTTTGCGGCCATGATGGCGACCATCGCAATATCAGAAGCCTCCTCTTCAATCCATTTTTTCAAAATAGACAAATCAATAAGACCTTCGCTTGTCGTTGGAAGTATTTTTAAATGAAAACCACGTCCTTGGTAGTACTGGGCAGTATTCACCACGGCCGAATGTTCAATGCCTGAAATGATGATTGTTTTTTTCTTCAATTCATTTGAGAGAACTGTGTGAAAGACGGTTGAGATTCCCTCGGTTGCTCCAGAGTTGAAAATCACTTGGTCAAAGTCGGCACCAAGAACCTTGGCACAAACGGCGCGCGCATTCTCCATGGCCATCATCGTTCTTGTTCCGAGATAGTGTATCGCATTTGGGTTAGCAAAAGGACCCTTCTCAAAACGCTTAATGAGATATTGTTGAACTTCTGTTGAGAGTGGTGCGCTTCCGTTGTAATCAGCGTAGATCATTGTTATGGGCCTCTATAAATTATTTAATGGCCAACATTCTATCGAGCGCTTTTAAAGAGGAGCGCGCGATATCTTCTGGCACAGTGATGACGTTTATCGGCCTATTGTCTTTGATCGCGCGGAAACTGGCAAGTAGCCAGCGCGGTCTTACGCGATACATAGTTGTACATAAGCACTGGTAAGGAGATAAAGAGACAATTGTTTTGTCCGGGAACTGCCGGGCCAATCTATTGACGAGGTTAATCTCAGTCCCTACGGCAAATTGGCTTCCAGGCTTAGACTGGGCAATTTTATCAATGATATAAGACGTTGACCCATTGTCATCAGCCGCCTGAGTCACTTCAAAGCTGCATTCTGGATGCACAATGACAGTCATAGCGGGGTGTTTTTCTTTAATCATTTTGATTTGAGGTACTGTGAAGCCCTGATGGACAGAGCAGAATCCATACCAGAGAATGACTTTAGCTTTTTGAATCTGTTCTGCTGAGAGTCCTCCATTCAACATATTGGGGTTGTAAACAACCATATCGGATAGCGGGATACCCATTTTAAAACAAGTGTTGCGACCAAGGTGCTGATCGGGAAAAAATAATAACTTCTCTCCTTGATCAAGGGCCCAGCGAATAATTTTTTCAGCATTAGAAGAAGTGCAAATACTTCCTTCGTTATCACCAACGAAAGCTTTTAATGTTGCTGCACAATTTATATAAGTGACGGGGATAATTTTCTCTTTTGTCGAAGAAGTCATCCATGCCCAAGCTTTATCAATTTCTGAGCGTTTTGCCATATCGGCCATTGAGCATCCGGCACGAAGGTCAGGTAAGATGACTTTTTGGTTAGGGTTCGTCAGCATATCGGCCGTTTCTGCCATGAAGTGCACACCACAAAAAATAATATAAGGTTTATCTTTTAATTGAGCGGCTTCTCTGGCCAACTGGAGAGAATCCCCAGTGATGTCGGCAAAACGAATAACGTCATCTTGCTGATAGTGATGGCCCAGAACAACGACTTGCTCAGTTAATTCAGCTTTGAGTTTTCGCAATTCAATTAAAACTTCTTCATCAGAGAGTTCTTCTTCGCTGATAAGAGGTTTATAATTTTCACTTTGTTCTTGGTCATCAAATAAATCTAGCATGATTTTTTACTCGGTAATGACGGGGAAGCCTTCTTGGACCCAACTTAAAATGCCACCTTCGACGTTTGTCAAATGACTGTAGCCTTTTGATAATAAAAAGAGGCATGCATTCATGCTTCTTTTTCCACTGCGGCAGTGAATGATAATGGAAGCATTTTTATCTTTTAAAACAGAGGCGTATTTAGCTTCCAGTTCAGAGAGTGGAAGTAGGGTGACCCCAGCAATATGGGCCTCATCCCATTCGCCTTTTTCGCGACAATCAATGAATTGGATATTTTCTTTTGAATCTAATTTTTGCTTAAGTTCGCCAACGCTACATTCGTTAATCATTTTGAACCTCGTCGAAAAGAAATGGTAATGAGTTCTTTTAGCTTAAAACTTCGCCTTTGCAAAGACAGATGTAATACTGGAGTGTTTTACTTTTTCAATGTTTGAGAGTGTTAGAGCTATGTATTAGGAATTGTAGTAGTCTATTTTTAAGGACAATCAGGAGCACTAAGTAGATGAAAAATATATTGATTTTTTT
>JAGOVS010000193.1 GCA_018060625.1 Bacteriovorax sp.
ATAATGAGATGATTTTATTCTATGATTCAAGTTGTGGTCTCTGTCACTGGGCCGTGATGTTCTTATTAAAAAGAGATAAATTCAAGAAACTAAAATTTGCGCCTTTGTTTGGTGAGACTTATCAAGTAAAAGTAAAAATGGACTTGCTGAATTCTCCCGATAGTGTCGTTTTTTATAATGATGAAAAATTATTTTTTAAAAGTAGTGCGATTATTCATGTAATGATCGCTCTTGGCGGGGTGAATGTCTTTGCGGGATTACTTTTTCTGGTTCCAAGATATATTCGTGATTTTTTTTATGATCAGATTGCCAAGAGAAGGAAGAAATTATTTTGTGGATCGGAAAAGGGAGTGCTGGGGAAAGAGGGTCGGTTTTTTTTATAACAAAAAACAAAGCTCAAGTTGTTTATTTTGCAATCCTTTCTTGGTTGTTGTGTAATATAGGAGTTCAATTCCTGAATTACACACATTTATTGAATTATATGATAAAAAAATTAAGCCTTATCATGTGCGGATTTTTATATAATTCAAAAAATTTAAATTTTTAAGAAAATCCAACGCATTCACGCATTTCACACTTTCCTTATTCTCAAAAGTAGCCTTAGAGTTCTTCACTATTTGAAATTTATGTGAATCATTGAAAAATTTATCAATTGTCTTAAAGGAGTGAGAGATACTGGTTTCGCTTAATTTAACCTCTACTAAAACATGATATTTCTTTTCAAGTTGAACATAAAAATCGATTTCTTTTCCATCTCTTGTTTGAATGAAATATAATTCTCCATTAATCCCATGAACATCTTCCAGATAATTAAGTTCTTTTAAAAATGCTAATGCCACCAAATTTTCTAATTTTGCACCTTCTTCAGTTTCAACACTGCCAGTATCAAAAAAATAAAACTTAAAGGCCTTCTTTTTTGCCCTTGCAATGTTTTTTGAATAAGACTGGATACGAAATCCAACGTAGAGATTTTCGAGAGCTGTTATCCATTTTTTAACTGTCTTGTCATCTCGATCAAGATCTTCGGCAAGCGATTTGTAGGTTATAGTTGAACCTACTCGTGTTCTTAACAATTCAATCAAAAGTTCTATGCCATCAATGTCTCTAATTTTTTCTAATGTTAATAGATCTTGCTTGATAATCTGATCAAAATGTCCCTTTCGCCACAATTGATAAAAGCGCCTTGTTCCCACATAGAATGGTTCTGGAAAATTGCTTGTAGTAATTAACCTTTGATAGTTCTTTTCCAAGTCAAATTCCAGGCCTTCTATTTTTGCCAGTTCTTTTAAATCAAGTGGGTGTAGTCTATAAGAAAAAAATCTTCCAGCGAGCGAATCACCCATTTTTTTGGAGACATTAAGTCTAGCACTTCCAGTAACCAAGATAGCCTGTCTTTTTAAATGTCCTTCATCATAAAGACCTTTGAGCCAAAGCTTCCAGTTTTTCATCTTGTGAATTTCATCAAAAACGACCAACTTTTGATCTTTATCCCATTCTTGCATTTTAAAAACAGATATATCTTTTCTAATGTCGTAGTTATAATAAGCGGTTTCGTTAAGGAAAATATTTTTACTGAGAGTTGTTTTTCCAACTTGTCTTGGACCAGTTAAAAAGATGATCTTTTTATTGAGAAATTCTTTAATTGCTTTAGATAAATAGCGATTATACATAATGGCAGTTTCGGATAGTAATCCATTTTTGTCAAGGCAAAAGCGGATTACTATCCGAAACTGCCAAAAAATTTATTTTCCCAGCAATAATCAAACCGTGAACGGCGTAGTGTAATTTACTGTAATTATTGACTAGGTTAAGACAAGTGAAAGTTGACTTTCATTAAAGCCGCCCTTTTATGAAAGTATGTTTTCAAGATGTTAAAAAATCTAAGAGTATAAAATTATTAATTTGCAAAGAACAAAAGGCCCTCTTTAAAGAGGGCCTTAAACTAACTATTTACCAAGTAAATTCTTAAATTCTTGAGTCAAAACCGGAACAACTTGAAAAAGATCTCCCACAATTCCGTAATCGGCCTTTGTGAAAATGGGAGCATCTGGATCAGTGTTAATGGCCACAATAACTTTAGATGTTCTCATCCCAGCTAAGTGTTGAATTGCTCCTGAAATTCCACAAGCAATATAAAGCGATGGAGCAACTGTTTTACCAGTTTGTCCAACCTGCATAGCGTGTGGAGCAAACCCAGAGTCAACAGCAGCACGACTGGCACCAACTGTAGCACCGAGAACGTTAGCGAGTTCATCAAGCACTTTAAAATTGGCAGCTTCTTTCATCGCGCGACCACCAGAAACAATAATATTGGCTTCAGTAAGATCGAGTTTTTCAGAAGTACCTTTTACGATTTCTTTAATCATTGCTCTGATCACACCAGCATCAACCGCCGTTTCAGAAGCGGCAGCAGCGCCTGAAGTTGGATTAGCGTTCATGCCAAGTGCGTTTGGTCTAACAGTCACAAAATGTGGTTTTGGTCCAGAGAGTTCAACTTTTGCAAAACACTTTCCTGCAAAGAGTGGACGAGTTCCAGAGAACTTGTCGCCTTCTATGATAAAGTTTGTGACTTCTGAAGCCATGCCAGCATCAAAGCTTGCGGCCACTCTTGGAAATAAATCTTTTCCAAGTGACGTTGCTCCAGCGAAAACATAATCAAAGCTTCCGGCTTTAATAAATCCATTAAGGGCGTTTGCGTATCCTTCTGGAGAATATTTATCTAAGTTTGCTCCTTTAAGAGAGTGAACTTTTGCCGCTCCAAATTTTGCTAGATCAGCAGTGGCCTCTGAAGGAATTGTTCCAATAGCGGCCACTTCAACTGTGTGACCAGCGAGCTTTCCTAAAATTTCTAAAGTGACACCTTTAACGTGTGCTCCGTGAAGTTCAGCGAATACTAATATTTTTGCCATACAATCCTCTTAAATTACTTTTGCTTCTGTTCTTAATAGCCCAACAACTTCTTTTACAACTCCCGCCATCTTTGCTGCATCCATAGCATCAAATTTTTTCCCTGGTGGTTTTTCTGGTGGAAGTTGAAAGTTAGAATATTTTACTCTTCGATCTGCTTCACTCACGCCAACGTCAGCTAAGCTTAAAGTCGTTAACGGTTTTTTCTTTGCTTTCATAATTCCAGGAAGTGAAGCGTATCTTGGAGTGTTGATCCCTTTGTTACAAGCAATCATCGCCGGAAGTTTAACACCATAAACTTCAAGAGCTCCACCTTCAACTTCGCGCTTAACAGTAACTTCTGTTGCTGATCCTGCATACTCAACAACGACAGAAACAGAAGGAAGATCCATCATCGTTGCAAGAATTTGTGGAACTTGAAGACAGTCGTCATCAATAGCTTGTTTGCCTGATAAAATAAGATCTGGAGTTTTACCAGATTTTACAATGGCCCCTTTAAGAGCTTTAGCGATTGAATAAGAGTCAAGATTATCAGCGGCTTCAACTAAGAAAGCATCATCTGCTCCCATCGCCATTGCTGTTCTTAGCGCTTCAGTATCTTTTGAACTTCCAACGCGAACAACAGTAACAGTTGAACCAGCGTTAGCTGCTTGAACAAGGAGGGCCTGTTCAACAGCAAATTCATCATAAGGATTCATAATCCACTTGATTGAACTTGTTTCAATAAAAGTACCATCAGCACTAGGGATAATTTTTGTTTCGGTGTCAGGGACTTGCTTTACGCAAACGAAAATATTCATATTAGCTCCTTGAATTAACGAGTAAATATTTCTTTAGCTATAACTAATCTTTGAATTTGAGAAGTTCCTTCGTAGAGTTGGATGAGTTTTGCATCTCGCATGATTTTTTCAACGGGATACTCTTTGCTATATCCATAACCACCATAAATTTGTACTGCATCCGTGGCAATTTGCATACAAGAATCGGCCGCAAAGGCCTTAGCGTAAGAAGCAAGTTGAGTATTTGATAAGTGATTGTCTAAGAGCCAAGCGGCCTTGTGAACCAAAAGTCTTGAAGCTTCAATTTTCATGGCCATATCTGAAATCATAAATTGAACAGCTTGATGTTGAGAAATCGGGACATTAAATTGGATTCTCTCCTTCGCATATTTTACAGAGTGATCAAACGCACACTGGGCCCCACCAACAGCACTCGCTGCGACCATTGGTCTAGAATGATCTAGGGTTTTCATAGCAATGCCCCAACCTTTATTTATTCCACCTAGAATATTAGATTTTGGGACACGAACATTATTAAATGTAACAGCTCGAGTGTCTGAACAACGATGACCCATCTTGTCTTCTTTTTTGCCTAACTCAATTCCCGGAGTTCCTTTTTCGATAACAACCGCAGTAATGCCTTTGTGCTTGAGAGTTGGATCAGTTGTTCCATATAAAACAAAAAGATCGGCATAACCAGCATTGGTAATCCACATCTTATTGCCATTGATGACAACGTCATCGCCATCTTCTTTGATGAGCGTTTTAATCCCACCTGCATCTGATCCATTTGAAGGCTCTGTTAAACAAAAGGCGGCCATTTTATATTTTTCTGTCATGGGAGTTAAAAAACGTTTTTTTTGTTCATCTGTTCCTCCAATGACGATAGGAAGAAGAGCTAGATCATTGCCCATAATGGCAGTGTTCATACCCATGCATCCATAGGCAAGTGCTTCGGTAATAATCATAGAATCAATGGCCGTGAAACCATTCCCTCCATATTCTGTTGGAATACAAGTATTCACGAGACCCAGCG
>JAGOVS010000046.1 GCA_018060625.1 Bacteriovorax sp.
AATTTTTCTACACTTAAATACATTGGCCCCTCTTGTGTTTATTGGGGCTTAATGATTAATAATTGTCAAAAATTAAAATATCCGACTTTTTCCGTCCGCAAACGACAAAACTTCCCGGTCTGTATAAAAAAAATCCCGTAACTAAATGAAATGATTGGTAAAAATTTGGTTGCGGGAATAGGATTTGAACCTATGACCTTCGGGTTATGAGCCCGGTAAAACGCATTTTTTCATCTAGCTAAATTTACTCAATTTTGTTAACAATTTCGTGAAGTTAACTCCATTTTCGAGTACTGCTTTTTTCGGTCAATTTCGGTCGATTTCTGATGGCTGTGGCACATTTGTGGCACACGCAATATATTTTTATTGCAATTTTTTCCAAGTTTCAAATTCAGATGGGCGAATTTTAAATCGAGCAATATTGCCATCATGAAGACTTGCTATTTCCACCTCAATCAACTTGAACAATTCTTTTGCATCTACTTCAGGAAGATTATTTTTCTCTAAATCATTTTGAATTTGAAATACCACATGAATTCCTGGAATTTTTCCCAATACTATTCCTCTAACTATATTTAATATCAATTCTCTATACTTCATCTTTAATAGATTTGGTTCCCCCATTGATTGTTGTATCGCCGAATACTTTTGAGAAGATCTTTCATATGCCCAAAAATATAAATCACTCAAAAGACTCACGTCATTTTTTTCATAGACTCCAAGAAGAGACATTACGTAAGCTGTTTGATTGACATCTATGAATGATAGGGGTCTCAAATTTTTCTTAATCAATGGGATATTAGCAACTAAACGAGCCGTTCTCTTATTTACATCTTCAAATGCTTGCATATATGCCAAATGTACAAGAGAAAAAAAAGATTGTTCAAAAGGATCATTAATCTGATTTAGTTTATCGATAAAAATCTGAAAACACTCTTCTAGTACATGAGGATTATCAAGCGGAATGTAAGTCGTTCCCCCAATTCCTACAGCTATTTTCCTAATTCTGCCAGAAGCACTCGGATCGCCTAGCAAGTTTTCTGACAATAAAGCATGAATACTACGAATGGTATGAGAATTAATGCTCTCATCTTCTGCTGAATTTACAATGAACTCAATTGCTTCCTTGTGGTTCAAAATCATTTGTGTTTCGCTTGCATCTTTATTAGTTGCACTCTCCCCCAGTTCAATCAATCGTTTCGTTTCCAAAAGTGAATACGTGTTTCCTTCGAGACGACTTGAATTCCAAGACAAATCAATTAGCAATCGATTAAAAATTGTTTTTGCATAAGTTCCCGCTGGCCGGACTTGTCCCTCCGCTGTTCCTATTTTTAAAAGTTTTTCTCGTCGCTCTTTATTTAAGTAAAATGTTGAATTTGGCTCATATAGCCTTAAAAAATTTTGGTTATAACCTGCAGGTGTACGCACTTCAATCGGTTGAGAAACATATTGTATCAACTCCTGACCTTCTAAAGATAATGTAATTCCTCTAAAAGAATCATCTACGACATGTTCCGTCTCTGCTGTTGTTTTTTGTATTGAATTGTTAAGTGATGGTGGTGGTGAATATTTATTTCCACGAATGTATACCCTGGCCCTTGCTGCACCTTCTGGTTTAATAACTTCCCTACTTATCAGCTCCTTAAAACATCTTCCTACGGCTTTTTTGTCGGCCTCACTTTCTTTTGATAATCCTGCAGACTCTAGAACATCATTTAAATTAATTTCTTTTTTAGATTCTAATAATCTCAAAATATGACTTTCAATTTCAGTCTTCTTCTTAATCTTGCTCACGTTCTCTCCTTTTACATTCGGACCAATTATTGGCTCAAATAAAATCGAATAGCTTAAGATAATAATAGCTTCTAGCTACATATTAAGACATTTTACTACAAGAAATGTCTTGATTCTCAAAAATCAAGACATTTAAATTGAAAAATGTCCTGATTGTATATAAAAACAATATCTTAGATAAAATCAATGTCGTTATTTCGAATAAATTGAGACGTTTTTGTTAAGAAATGTCTCAATTTACCAAGTATCAAGACATAAAAGAGCATAAATGAAGTTAATAATGACCAACTTCTGAACTTGGTTCCAGCAGGATAAACCTTCTGGGCTTTTTTAGCTCGTGACATAGGGAAACCTCCGATGAATGCATCAGACCTATATACGAAAGCCTCCCCATACAGATTATTAACAACTTACGAAAATGGTTAGCCATAACCAAAATGTGATTGTTTATAACCATTTTGAGTGATTCAAAAAAGTCCCGTAACTAAATGAAATGATTGGTAAAAAATTGGTTGCGGGAATAGGATTTGAACCTATGACCTTCGGGTTATGAGCCCGACGAGCTACCAGACTGCTCCATCCCGCGATATTGAATAAATGGATAATAGGATGACCGATAGGCTTTGTCTAGTAAGAAATCGAACTATTCGCTCCAACATAAAAATCTAAATTCTTTTGCGAATATGGCGATAAACAGGAATATGAACCCCTGAACTCATAAAGAGAGGATGATTCTTATGTCAGCACAAACTTCAATAAAAGAAAGAATGATTCGAATTGAAATCGACGGGAGCGAGCTCACTCCTAACCAAGTAAGACTTATTCGCTCATTAAATACAATGCTGGCCCATGTTCTAATGACTGACAATGAAGAAGAATACTTTGAAGGAAGTGCTGAGTTCTTGAGAATGTGTGCGGCCCTTATTAAACAAGCTCACTTCACTGAAAATCTTAAAACCGTTAATAACATCCCATACGCCCAACAGGCCCTTGAATATTCCATGGATGTCTTACAAGAGTATGTTGCAACTTCTAAAGTTGTTACTTACGATAATTAAAAATATTTTATCGGCTTTTTTCCACAACAAATTTCACAGCTGAAATGAGTGGTCGAACTTGATCATTAATCACTTCTTTGGCCACTAGTCCAATAAGACGATTGTAATTTGGTCCCTTTATAATTCGCCCAGAGACCTTGGATAGAACTAAACTTGGCGTTTTTTCTGTCGTGCAAATCGTAAGTTTTAACAATTCAAAATTGTCTGTAATCAATTCATCCGAACCAGCAAAATCCATTGTGGCCAAATATCCTTTCGTAGCACCAGGACATAGAGAATCATCTTCTTTGATCTCTAACTGTCCCTTAATATAAACTCGAGTCGTAACCATAAGTATTTTTTTTACCGCTTGAATCTGAAGTTCACCATTATTGACTGATTTGCTGACGATTTTTGCACCAACAGGAGTAAAATTGCGAAGTATATCATCTGGATTCACAACTGTGTCTGCGATTTTCTCCATGGCACGCTCTGTATGTATCTCAAATGAGACATTAGGTATCGCAATTGAATCTTTTGCCCAAATTGAGTAATGAGGCACAAAAACCAAAACAGCGAAGAAAATTAATTTTGAGAATGACAACGAATTCTTCATACGAATGACCCTAATAAAAATGCTTGAAAGTAGTACTTATAAAATAAAAATGCCAAAAACATCTTAGAGTGAATTTTTTACAGGGTAATAGGATAAATGGCCTCCTACATTTCAAGAGGCCATTTATGTTATTTTGAAGAACGGAAATTGGTTTTCTGAAGATTATTATTTTTAATAATGGCCTTAACTTTTTCGACTTTCTTTCGGCGCTCAACGTAAGATTTTTGCTCTTCAACGTAAACTTGATTTTCAAGTTTTTGAATCTTATCAGAAACCTGCGCTTTGTTTTCTTGAATCTGTTTCAACGAATCGAAGTAAGTCTCTCTTCTAAACTTTTTAAATGCCTCATCATCAGCAACGGTCCCCGGTTGAGGGCGCTTTTTCTTAAGATCAATCGTTTTCTTAGATGAAATAAATCCTTCCGCATTGGCCTCTTTCTTCATTAATGTTCCATCAGCATTAAGTCCGATAAAGTTAAGCATTTGTTGTTTGGACATAAGACGATATTTTCCAGGGGCGACTCCTTCAACAGAAAGCCCACCAATGGCCAGACGTTTTAACTTATCTACTGTTAAACCAACGGCTTCACAAAGACGTCTAATCTCACGATTTCTTCCCTCATTGAGACGGAACTCAATCCATGTTTTCGTTGGAAGCTGCTTAATAACTCGCACTGAGGTAGGCTTTACAAAGCCCTCCTCCAAATAAGCTCCTGCCTTTAGTTTATTAATAATTGTCTCAGTCACTGAACCAAAAACTTTTACTTCATAAACCTTAGTAACATTGTACTTAGGGTGCATAACCATATTGGCCAACTCTCCATCGTTAGTCATAATAAGTAGACCTTCCGATAAATAGTCCAAACGACCAACTGGATAAATTCTCTCTGAAACATCCTTCACTAAGTCCATAACAGTCTCACGTCCCTCAGGATCATTTAACGTCGTTACAAATCCTCTTGGCTTATGAAGAATAAGATAAATCGGCTCAACAGCGTTAAGGTCGGCAAGATGGCCATCAACCATAACAATATCATTCTCTGGATCAACCTTAGTCCCCAGCTCCATCACAACGTCACCATTCACAGTGACACGTCCTTGAACAATTAAATGCTCGGCCTTTCGACGAGAAGTAACTCCACAGTCAGCAATAAATTTCTGTAAACGAACAACCGGCTTGCCATCACTCAATTCTGCTTCTATTTTTTTTGATTTTTTAGGGGCACTGCCCTTACGAGACGTAGTCATAGGTTCCTCCAATCTGCCATCACGGCCGTTTTTTGGTTAATAATGTAAGGGCCACTTTTACGCCGTGGCCCAAAAAAAGTCAATAGTGTTTTTTGAGATTCCCCTAAGACTCCTCTGGATCGAATTCCTTGCTAGTTAGCTCATCTTTCAAAAAAGACAAATCTAAATCTAGATCCTGTCCGCGTTCGATAACGACGTTGGTAAGCTCATCAAGCTCAAGGTTTTTCTCATCTAAAGCGCCTCCAAAAGCAAACTCTTCATCTGACAAGCGACTCTCAAAGCTCTCTCCAGTCAAATTAGCAAAAGCTTCATCTAGGGCCTTTGAAAGGGCCGCTTCTTCTGTTTCTTCAGTATCAAATTCAAGATCGACGATAATATCATACTCGCCATCTGCAATTAGACTATCGTCAAACCCTTCGGAGTCATCGTCATTTAACTCATCCAAATCTTCAATGGGAAGACCTGTATCGAGATCGATCATTTGAAATTCTTCTTCATCCAAAAGAGGAACATTAAATGGCCCCGCTTCCAAATCATCAATTACTTTTGGCTCAATCACGTTCGTTGTTAGTATCGATTCTAGGGCCAGTTTATTTTGCTCAGAAATGAGTCTTCTATTCACAAACTCTTCAAGTAAGTCAAAGGCCGACTTCACTTCAGCCCCATCAGCTGAAAGACGCTTCTTCTCTTCAACTTTTAGCGAATTTGTGAAAGCAGTTTCAGAAGAAATATTTTTGATCGACTCTGATAGCATATCCAGTTCATCAATTTCATCAAACTTAAAGCGTGACTTATCTCCATCGTGAACTAAGGTTTTGATATCAGCAATTTTTCCAACAGAGGTAGCGCGGGACATCTCATCCAACTCATGCTCTGGAGGAAGGGCCGAAAGATCTGGCAAATTAAAGACCTCTAAAAATTCTGGAGTTGTTCCGTAAAGTACAGGACGACCTAATTCCTCTGAGCGTCCAACAACTTTGACTAAACGCTTATCCATTAAGGCACGCACTATATGCCCACTATCGACACCTCTAATTTTATCAACCTCTACTTTAGAGACTGGTTGTTTGTAAGCCAAAATGGCCAAAACTTCGAGTGCTGTTGGAGATAAGACAAGAGAGTTAATTTTAAAAATATCCTGAACATATTTTGAATAGGTCGCTTTTGTCCGATACTGGTAACCTTCGGCCACCTCTAACAGTCGAAGACCATGATGTTTTTGCTCATACTCTGCTTGTAGTCTTTGGAGAGCTTCATGAATGATCTTAAGAGGCATATCTTCATCAATTAAGGCTTTTATTTTTTGAATAGAAACTGGCCTATCCCCCATGAAAATAATGGTTTCAATCGCCCCGCAAAGTGTATCGGGATTTAATCCCGTGCGAGCTTGCCACAAGAGCTCATCGGAAATTGCAGGTTCCTCTAAGTCTGTCTGGACAATTTCTTCCTCAAGATTGATTTCTTCTGCAATCATTGCTTGGTCATTTATTTCTAGATTTTCCTGATCTACGTTTTGATCCATAATATCCTCTTAACTAAATTCTTACTGAATTAACTTTGCGCCTTCATCAACACTCTCTGGAGTCGTCAGAAGTTCACCATATTTTTCTAAATATTCATCTTCATTGAAATCTCCCAGATCCTCAATGACCAAAACTTCTGGCACTTCTGTTTTAGTGGTAGGATCTAACGAGACTAACGAATCGTCCTCAACTCCTCCAACTGGTGGTGGAGTCGGTGTTTCATCTTCAAATCCGTTTGCCTGCTCAACGTCAAAATCCTCAAGAGAGCGAACGACATTAACATAAATGGTACTGCGATCTTCATTTTGAAAAACATTGATTCGCTTTAAGCGAGCAAGCTCTAGAAGTGAAATAAACGTAATGACAATATTATCGGTCTGATCTTTTCCTTCTTCCGCTTTTCCGTCTTGGTCCAAGAGAGCATCAAAAGTGATTTGCTCACCAAGCTTAAGATTGGATTTGAGAAATTTTAATTTTTCTTTAATCGATAAACGATCGCGTTTAACAACCGTATATTTCCTTCTCTGTCTAAAAAGAAAATCAACCATCGTAAGAGTCAGTGAATTTAAATCCATCGGAGTAAGAATCGAATTAACAATCGCCTTGCGATCAACCTTGGGCTTCACGAAAATCTCATGCCCTTTTTTCTCTAGGTCCCAAAGACGTTTAGACATTTTTTGATAAAGCTGAAGTTCTTCTAAGCGGCGAATGAGCTCTGCTTGGGAAGTGATATGCATCCCTTCCACTCCAAGCTCTAACTCTAAATTTTTAGCCTCTTCTTCAGTAATACAAATTTTTGATTTTAAAAGAAGTAGCGTCGAAGCAAGAAAGAGATAATCACCGGCAATGTCAAAATTCAATTCTCGCATTTGGGAAAGGTAATCTAAGTATTGCTTCGTAATTCTTGTTAAATCCAGCTCGCGAATATTCATTTCTTCCTTCTCTATTAGCAGAAGAAGAAGGGCAAGTGGTCCATCGAAGTGGTCAGTCTTAACTTGAATAGATGTATTTAACATGATTCGTCCTAAACCTAAATTTTACATTGAAGCCAACAGGTGAATAAAAATATTCACCAACACATTACTCACCCAAATGGCCGGGGCCATAATATAATTTAAAACGGGAGTTAAGATAAGAATAAAAATAAATACGAAACTAAACCGCTGGAGCTCTTCAAACTTGCGGGCCTGATTATAATCCAACATCGAAGAAACCATTTTTGATCCATCTAAAGGAGGAAAAGGAATCAAGTTAAAGACGGCCAAAAGGACATTAATCCAGACCGACTGTTTGAGCATGTCCCCAAAAATCGAATGAAAAGAAAAACTCGATGATACCTTGGTGACCAATACAGCAAAAAGAAAAGCAGAAACCACCATTAAAAGTAAGTTTGCAAGAGGACCAGCAAAACTTACCCAAAAAATGCCAGAGCGAACATTTTTAAAACGCCGAGAATCTACGGGAACAGGCTTGGCCCAACCAAACATTGCCCCGCCCATCACAGCACCGATGAGGGGAAAAATGATTGTTCCCACTAAATCATAATGAACCATAGGATTAAGGGTTAAACGCCCAAGAGATTTAGCCGTTGTATCCCCAAAACGATTGGCCATCCAAGCATGGGCCGCTTCATGACAAACAATGGCCAGTAAAAATCCTGGCAAGGAGATGGCTATTCGATAAATTATTTCTTCCATAGGGGCAAAATATAGCATTTTGATCAACGTGTAGCAACGAATTCTCCCTCATGGCTAGATCAATTAGGCAGATTTTTATGACTCGACTCTAGAAATGTCAGAATATGTTAAAATTTAAAAATATGACAATTCCAAGCATTAAACAAAAAATTCAAGTCGTAACGATAGCTGAAGGTCACCTCCTCCTTCTTCAATTTGCCAAGTATCATGGGGAAGGCTTCCAAAATATTACTGGATCTGTGGAATATGATGAAAGTTTTCTGGAAGCGGCCAGGAGGGAATTAGTTGAGGAAATTGGTATTTCTGACAACGTGATAGATCTCCACATGGCCTTTCGCTTTCAGGATCGCTGGGGGGCCGATGTCGATGAAAGAGCTTTTCTCTTTAATCCTAAAAAAATTCCTGTCATTAGACTCTCAAGTGAACACCAAAGTTACAAATGGATACCTGTAGAAAAAATAACTGAAAAGGATTTTGTCTTCCCCACAAATTTTGAAGCTTTCCTCAAGGCGTTGGAGATAAGTCGATGAAGAGCATTTTCACTTTTTTGTTTTTAAGTACTTCCTCTGCTTTTTCTAATGACTTAAAACCTTATACTGTCTATCTCAAAGAGGGAGCTATCTTAACATCTCTTGAGGACCAATCAGTATCGACACTTTCTAAAGGAATCTACGCTCAAGTTTTAGAAATTAACCCAAAAAAAAGAACCCTTTTTAACGTCTATGACAAAAAAGGAGTTGCTCGTTACCAGACTTCATCTATTGGGGTCGTTGAAATTGAAGATGATATAAAATTACTTCCAGGTATAGATGCTGAAAAAATTGCCCCTCCCAAAAGCGTCTTTCAAGCAGAGAACAAAATATCAAATATCGATTCGCAATTCAATATTCACTTTGAAAGTTTTCGCCTCTCAAGCCTTAATGAGATTTACAAAGATGAAATCAGTACTGTCTTCTCTCAACGTTATGAGACCCGCTCTTTCTACCGTCCAGAGTGGCCACTGCGTTTTGGTTTTAGTTTAAATTATCAAAATGCCTATTGGGAAAATAATGTCGAAAGTTTGCGCCTTACCATCTTAAGCTCTGGTCCTCATTTTCAATATTCTCTTTTTGAAGATGAAGATGTGCAAATAACCTCTCTGGCGGGAGTTGAGATCGCCCCCTTTTATGAAGGTAGCAGTACTCTTTATACTGATACTTATTCGGCAGTGCTTTATGATATTGGGCTTGAATCTGTCTGGAAAACAGAATATGGACTCTTTTCATTTGGAAGCCATTTTCGCTTACATAACATCGTTTTGACAAAAAGCAATCGACCTAATCGAGAACTTAAGCCAAGAGAGTATTCGCTCCATACTCTCGGGGCGATGATTGGCTATAAAATTGAGTGGAACTTATGAAAAAATTTCTTCTATTCTCCTTACTCTTTTTTGGGAAAGAGGGCCTGGCCCTTGAAGGAGTTGTCATTGTCCTCGAAGCTCCACTCTTAAAAAAACCTACGCGAAGTTCTAAAGTCCTAATGACTCTCAGAAAAGGAGCGCGCGTTTATATTCCCAACGAGATCTTCGAAACAGTACCCCTTCCATCTTATATTCAGACTTACGACAGAGTGGGAAATATTGCCTACATCCCCTCTGATTATGTAAAAATCATCACAAACGAATTAAGTGAAAAGGACATGCCCATTACCTATCCAGGAAATGACCCCACTGACTATCGCCTAGAGGAAACAATTCCTAGCACCTATCCTTTTACAAATACCGATTACCTTAGAGCAAGTCTTATCTTTTCGTTGGGGAACAATCTCAAATCACCATATGATTATAATTCAAACTACAATGATCAAAGCTTTTCCACTGAAACGGGTGTGCGTTTGAATGTCACTCGGAAAATTCAATTTGATCGTTTCGATCGCTACTACTTTGGGTTTACCACGGCCATTACAACCAATACAAACCGGATTCAGTTTCAAAATAATAATTTGGCCAATGAAAATCGATCTGTTGTGCGCTTAGGTCCCTTGATTACTTATGATGTTTATAAAAATGCCAATTATCGTTTTACCCTAGGTTCTGGTTTTACATATAATTATCACAAAACAACTCTCAAAGTTACTGCTGAAAACGGTGATTCTGAGGAGCGATTATTTAACGGTTTTTCCCTTTCTCCTTTTGCCAATACTTACTGGCAAGTCGTTGACGTATTTCCCTCAATTGACCTTCTCGGAGGAGTTGATCTTAATCTCTACCTGCCTCATACTCAAAAAACTAAAGACCAGGCCAGTATGCCTGAGTTTTGGAGTCAGGATTCTACTGACTCCATTGCTACCGGCCTTAAACCACAAGTCTCTTTTTTCTTGGGTATCCAGGTTAAATATTAACTTACAAATTTCTTGGTCATTTTTGCCTACGCAATATTTTAAAAAAATTGTCTAAAGTTTATACACACTGAGACGAAAAGAGAAACAAGAGACAGACCATTCACTAATTTCAGGGAGGAAATTATGAAAGCAGTAAAATCAAACACACAAAACGCCACAGCAGAAGTTCTTTTTCAAAGATTAGGTAATACATGGTACGTCTTTTCAGAAGTAGAAGGAGACATGGTTTACTCCGCTCTTCCAGATGGCATGACTCCACATACGACTAAACTAGAACTTTTTGAAGTCATTGAAGAACATATGAAAAAAGTCTCAAAGAATTATGGACGCAAGCCTGAAGTGGCAGCGTAAAAAAAGAGAACAGCATGGGCGCACCAAAAAAGATTGATAGTACTGATAATACTCAAAATGCACATGATAAGGCTGAAATCGATCGCATGAAGAGATTACTCAGTGAGAAAATAAAAGATCCGAAGCTTGCCAAAAAAGCGGCAATGATAATTGCTGAAATGCTCAATCCCAAAAAATAAATGTTATCAAGGAGAGAATCTATTCTCTCCTTTTTTACACTTGTTTTTTCTTCGTAAACGATCGACAATGAGGATAAATTCAAGCCTCAAAAAAAAACAAGCGAGATTATATGTCGATCACTCAAGTTCCCTTCATTACTCTTAATCGATTTGAACCAGGTTTCCGAGATAATTTTCTTAGTGGAGTAACCGCCTTATTTGATAAGACTCAATTTGTCGCTGGTCCCGTCGTCACAGAAATGGAAGCCGAGCTAGCTCGAGTCACAAAAGCAAAATATGCAATAGGCTGTGCTAACGGAACAGATGCTATCCAAATTGCTTTGCGAGCAGTTGGCGTTGAAAAAAATGATAAGGTCCTTGTTCCCGACATGACTTTCTGGGCCACCTTTGAATCAGTTGTAAATGTCGGTGCGAACCCTGTTACCGTCGATGTTAATCGCAAAACTTGTCACTGGGATCTAGAAACTTTTAAAAAAGCAGTTACTGAATTTAAGCCAAAAGCTGCCATCATGGTTCATCTTTACGGATGGGCATCACCAGATACATTAGAAATTAGAAAATGTGCCAAAGAAAATGGAGTCCTACTCATTGAAGATGGCGCTCAATGTTTTGGAACTGAAATAAAAGGCGAATCCATTTTAGCTGGAGCACTCATTTCGACCACAAGCTTCTACCCCGCAAAAGTCCTAGGGGCCTCTGGGGACGCCGGCGCTATCTTCACCAACGATGAAAAATTAAGTCAAACATGCAGAATCCTTATCAACCATGGAAGAACTGATCATTACTCTCACGGACTCATTGGCTGGAACTCCCGCATTGGTACTTATGAGTCTCTCTTTTTAAAACTATCTCTTGAACATATTGAAGCTCGACTAGAAAGCAGAAGAAATGCCGTAAAATATTATGCTGAAGCTCTTCAAGGATTACCTTTTACTCCCGTTGTTGCCGATTCAAATGTTTTAGAAAACGGCTACTGCGCTGTCGGTATGATTGATCCAAGTTTGCGCCCCGCTCTTATTGAAACATTAAAGAAGGCCAATATTGGTTTTGGAACAATCTATCCAGGCGCAATGAGCATGCAAGCGGGGGCCCGTGGCCATTTGGCTGGGAGCATCGATTATGGGAATGCTCATTATATTTCTCAGTCCGTTTTAAATCTTCCTTGTTTTGCTTATATTACAAAAGAAGAATTAGAATATGTTTGTCAGACGGTTAGGAAGCATTTTGGGAGATAAAGATTAAGTGGATCTTATCTGAAAATAGGATCCACTTACTCAGATCTATAATTCAATTTTAATATTTCTGTTTTCACAAACCGATATCAACAATTCTTTATCTCTTTTAAATAAATTTTCAAAAACAAGAAGCGCATTCACTTTGTTTGAATCCCAATTTTCTTCACCAAGCTTTGCAATACCTTCATCAAAGAATGATGCACTTGCAATTTTAATATTAGAAAAATCTAGAATTATTTTCTCAGTTGTCTTCTCAATCATTTTTCTTAATTTCTCACCAGCAATTCTTGTTGTATAATCATCTTTGAACATATCTTTAATAATTATTTTCACATTTACTCCAAAGGGAAGTTGGCCATACACCAAGTTCCAGATAATCTTCTTTTAAGGTCAGAACTTTTATAGTTTCTAGTTGCAAAATTTAATCGAACCTGAGCGTTTCTGCTTAAAATAACTAATCGACCTTTCAAATACTTTATATTTTCAAAAAGATAATACAGCCCCATACCACCCGGCCGATCTCTCCTCGTTCCAAATCCTTTTTGGAATACTTCAGTTAAATATTCTTTGTCATTTACTAGCGAATATTTAGTTTCTAACTTGGCAGGTATGGTTACCCCCATATCCAAAATTCCAAATTCAAAATTTTTATCGCTTATTCCTGCATATAAGTAATATCTCTCTGCTGTTGAGTGATCTACTGTATTTTGCATTAATTCATTCATAATTAAAGTTACATCCCACAATCGATCTTCACTTAGTTTTTTCTCAAACATAAAATTAATCTTTTCAATAAACTCCGGAGCAATTGAAGAAGATTTTCCATAAACAATAAAGTCTAGTGTTTGAATATTTAATTGATTGATATTGTAAAAACCAATTAATGATTTATTTAATTCTGAAGCACTCAATATAATTGAATGCAAGTTATGAACTTTTTTAAAGTCTACTACTTTGAAAATAACTTTTTGCTCACAGGCCACATCGAGAAGAATGAACAAAAGTGCATATCCTGCTGGAGTTATCACTTTTGTTTTTTTAAAAGATAATTCAACTCCTTTCCCTTCGCGAATTGCACTGATAATTTCGATATAACCGTCTAACCTGCCATCATTCATAGTTATCGGCATTAAGAATTTGCTTATATTATTCATACGCAAATAATACAATAATTATTAAATTACAGCAACTTACAAACTTTCAAATGTTGTTAAAACTAGAATTTCATTATAAAATTCAACCACATAGGTGCGCTTTTGTTTATAGAAGCAGATGACTCAACCTTCAGCTCTCTGGTTAATTACCTTTTTTCGCTTTGTACGTGAAAAATGTCATTATGAACGATGGTCCTTCATATTGAAGCTATTCTATTTTTCTTATTAAAATTCAAACATCTGACAAGTCACTTGACCCCAATGTTTATCTGGGATTTGTGACTCTATAAAATTATTATTTGTAAATCTCTTGATCGTTTTGCGCCAAAATGCTTTTGCCTTATCTGCTCCACTTATTTGTCTCACTTGCCAAGGGCCAGGAAATTTTTTAAAAATTTCAATCGCCATTTTTTCACCTAAGTTATTATTTCGATAAGTAGGAATAATATAAAACTCCGCTATATCGTGACGTCCATACGAAATTCCTTTTATGCAAAATCCAATGGGAGTACTATTATCGTAAAATAAATAACCCAAGTGCTCCGTGTCTATATTGGTATCTAATAAATAAACACCGTTTGGATCAGGATTCTTTTTTGTTATAATGGAAAACTCGGCCTCATAAGCTTGGGCCAGATTAAATAAGATTTTTAGGTTTGAGGCACTGACATCTATGATCTTCATTTCATACTCTTCTATAAATTTAGGTTATAAACATAATATCCATTTTAAAAATTTGTTTATATAGATGACGACATTTCGACTCAGTTGCATAAGTCACTGTAATTACTTTTTGTACTTTAAAAAAACCTGTATTTTTTAAAGTAGTAGTTTAAAAAAAACGATATTTTGTTATAATTGTATTTATGAGCAATTATCCAAGAATACTCCAATTAGACCCTATTTTAAAAAGAAAAAGTCTTTTTCTATTTGGACCTCGTCAAACTGGAAAATCAAGTTTTTTAAAATTAAATTACCCGGATGCTCTTTATATCGATCTTTTATTAAATGACAATTTTTCATCTTTATTTAAAAATCCCGAGCTCCTCAGAAAGCGAGTTGAACTTTTTATAAAAAATAATGATTCTAATATTATCATAATTGATGAAGTTCAAAAAATTCCAACTCTTCTTAATGAAGTACATGCTTTAATTGAAAAACATAAGTCATTAAGATTTATCTTAACAGGTAGCTCGACCAGAAAATTGAAAGCACAAGGAGTTAATTTACTAGGAGGGAGAGCTAGTAAGTCTGAATTATTTCCCCTTACTTTTGCTGAAATTATACTTGAAGAAAATTCTTTTGATTACATGAAGGCGATGACATCAGGCCTTTTGCCTTCAATATACAATTCAGAAGATGCCTACGATGACCTCTTGGATTATGCCGGATTTTATTTAAAAGATGAAATTAAACAAGAAGGCTATGTAAGAAATTTAAATATCTTTGCTGAATTCTTACGACTTGCGGCCCTTTCCAACACTCAACAAATTAATTATTCCAACTTTGCCAATGATGCCCAAATATCAACCGTCACAGCAAAAGAATATTTTGAAATCCTAGAAGAAACCCTTATTGGTAAACAAATACATCCATTTCGTCATACTGAAAAAAGAAAGGTAATGACTTCTTGTAAGTTTTACTTCTTTGATATTGGAATCGTGAATGGACTTGTTCGACGAAAAGAATTAATAGAAGGGACTTCCGATTTTGGGGCTGCATTTGAACAACTCATTTATCAAGAACTTCAAGCCTACATAAGTTATTTTCGAAAAGATTTTAACTTAGAATATTGGAGAACTACTGATAAAGTGGAAGTTGATTTTGTTGTCTATGAAAATTTGAAAAACATTTTTGCCATTGAAATCAAATCTTCAAAAAAGCTAAGGCCCAAAGATTATTCCGGTTTATTAAAACTCCAAGAAGAGTTTCCATTAAAAAAGAAAATGGTTGTATCACTTGTGCCTCACAGTTTTATTGAAGACAACGGAGTTGAAGTTTACAATGTAAGTGATTTTCTGAGTTTATTATGGGCACAAGATCTTTTTTAATGAGCAAAAGAAGACGCTTTAAAACTAACCTAATCAGCAATCACCGATTCATCATAAAGAACCTCTAAACCATCGTGCGATCTCTGCTTCATTTTTTAAATTTATGAATCACAAAATCTCGATATCACTTTCTTGATTTTTCTCATCTCATCCGTTTTTTCTAAATAAGGAGTGAAATGGTTCACTTCAAAATAATTAAAATGCCGATCGCCTTCAGTATATTTGTAAATCATCGTCTGTCTTGGAAAATTGCTATCTAAAACCTCTAATAAATAACCATCGATTTCCTTTTTCATATGGATGACTAACCAAGCATGAGCAGTCACTCCGGGAACTTGTAGTTTATTAAAGGCAATCGTATTTCTGCCCTCAACTTCTTCATAAAGCTCATCCATTCTCTCTTTAAGCTTTGCGGCCTTCGCTTTCGATTTTCCGGCCAGGCCTTTCACCCAAGCAAAATGGATAATCCCATCAGCTTTTTGCCATTTCTCAAGCTCTCGCTGAATCAAATCCGCATAATCGTCTGAAAATTGAGAAAAATAGGCATATCCAGGAATAATGACGACGCCCTCAGCTTTGCGAATGGCCCAAATGATACTTTGCGCCTCATCTTCAGTAGGTTTTGGAAGTTGAGGTTTAAAAATTGTTAAATAAAGCGCATTGCGCTGAAAACGAGAATGCCACCAACAAACCCCCTTGTTAAATATCCCTCCTTGATTTTGAAAGCTGGTAAGATTTAAGGGATTTGTCACCAAGTCTTTTACAAATAATTCATTTTTTCTATCTGCACAAAAACCCTGCTCTGATAGTGAAGGTTGGAAGGCAAAGACATAAGAAGCGTTTAAAAAAACAAAGAGCGTCAGAAAAAGTTGTTTCATTTATTAAATCCCCCTCTGGTGGTAGCGCGCTACATATCACTTGATCTTCTCTATTGCTAGTAAGATGAGAATTTGGTAGCTAAATTCTTTCACATTAAAAGGCAAAAACATGGTTGATTATTCTTTCAAGGAAGATTTCAAATATAAACACGAAAATCCTTATCACGATAAATTAGGCGAATTTTCTAGCTTTGTTTTACGCGATCATGAAGCAGAAGCCTTCAAGGGACTTTGGAACAAAGATGTTTTTAAACGCGACGGAAAACTGTTTTTAGAAATTGGAACAGGGGCCGGACACTTCATGATTGACTATTGCGTCGATCATCCAGAAGATCATTTTGTGGGTTTGGACTATCGCTTTAAACGCAGCTTTCATCTTGCTAAAAAACTTTCAACTTTGGAATTTAAAAACTTCCGCTACCTCCGCGCCAAGGGTGAGCGAGTTGAATTTATGTTTGAAGAGAATGAACTTGATGGGATTTTTTATTTTTTCCCAGATCCATGGCCTAAAACCCGTCATAATAAAAAACGATTAATCCAGGCGCCTTTTTTAAATTCAGCCTACAAAGTTTTAAAACCGGGGGCCATTTTCTATATCAAAACGGACCATGATGGATATGCAGAATGGATGGAAAAGGAAATCAAGCAATGTGGTCTTTTCGATATCCTCTTGGAAAGCAAAGACCTTAGGGCAGAATACCCCGAACATCTTCTGGCAAAATACACTACTGGCTTTGAGCGCATTTTTCTTGAGCAAGGAATTAAGATTAAAGCATTTGTTCTGCAAACTAAAAAAAGTAAGTAAGGACCCCAATGTCTTTAGATGAACTCAAATTAAAAATTAAGGAAGAAGTACCTATTTCCAGTGTGATTGGGAATTATATCCCAATCAAGAAATCCGGCTCTTCCATGATTTCGCTTTGCCCGTTTCACTCGGACTCAAAGCCCTCCATGCACATCAATGATTCAAAGAAAATTTTCAAGTGTTTTGCCTGTGATGCCGCAGGAGACGCTATTGCTTTTGTCATGAAGTATCGCAACCTTGACTATGTCGATGCATTAAAAGAAATCTGCCAAAAACAAGGAATCAATTTTGATTCCTACCAAGAAGAAAAAAAGTCCAATCCTAAAATGGACATGGCCAAAAAAATCCTTACCAAGACTGCTCAACTCTATCGCAGAACTGCCACCACTCATAGATTTTCTCCCTATGACGAATTCATCAAAAAGCGTGGTCTAAATGAAGAAATCGCTGCCCTCTATAGCTTAGGATTTTCTCCAGCTAAAAACTCCATCTGTGATTATTTAAGCTCAATCCCTAATGAAAAAGAGCGCACTTTTGCTCTGTCTATTGCTGAAGAACTTGGTCTCATCAAGCGTGATCGCCACAATCAAGAGTCCCATTATGACACCTTCCGCGATCGAATCATCTTTCCCATCTGGGATCAATTCGGCCAAGTCATCGGCTTTACCTCTAGGGCCATAAGAGAGGATCAGAAGGCCAAATATATGAATTCGATCGACTCTTTTGTCTTTAATAAGCGCAATATCCTCTATGGCTTCCATCTTGCTAAAAATGCCATTAGAGATAAGGATGCAGTCATCCTGGTAGAAGGAAATATGGATCAAATCGCGCTTTATAATAATGGATTCCAAAATACTGTTGCCGTAATGGGGATTGCATTAGGAACTCATTCCCTTGAGCGCTTAATAGGCATAACCAAAAATATTTACCTTGCTCTGGACACTGATAATGCGGGATTCACCGCCATGGAAAGAATCAACCGGCAACTTGCCACCCATGGAGTTGTGGCCAAGTATTTAGAGTTTTCGCCTGAAAAAGACCCTGATGAATTTTTGCAAAAGCAAGGTCCACTCGCTTTTCAAGAAAAGCTTGATAATGCCCTTCCGGCCTTCGATATTCTTTTGAATAAAATGATTCCTGAAAAGCTCCCCGAAGTCTTAGATCGAAAGTTAGAGATCTTAAATCACGCCTTTGAAATGATGTCCCCTCTGCGTTCTCACTTGGCTGCAACGGAGCGAGTCGTAAGCCTTGCCAAGCGTCTAGGGTTGAAA
>JAGOVS010000194.1 GCA_018060625.1 Bacteriovorax sp.
CAGAAGAAAAAGAAGCTCCTGCCCAAGAAAAAGCGAAAGGCGAAGCCTCCGGTTCGGGAGAAAACGCCTTATCGCACGTTGTTTGATGAGGAGTGTCGCTTTAATTTATCACTTCTTTTTTCTGCACTAGCCAAGGGCAAACTTTCACAATTTTTTCAGGAGGCACTTGATGGGGAACATTTCCTTCGTAAAATCCACATTTCTCAGCCATATTTAGCACCATAGGTGAAAAAAGACAGAGCTCTCCAATGCTTAGATTATGGAGAATACAGATACGGCCAGTCTTCGGAATATCATCATAAAATGGTGACTCTTGAGAACCACTATCCTGCCGTACTTGAAGTGTAAAATTATAATTATGGAAAAGGAAAGAAACACCATTATTAATCCACTTCTTGTCATACGCTTCATGAATTATCTGCAAGGGTTCGACTAACTTTCCATGGGTTAAGCCCAGCTTTTTTACAGTCTCATTCTGTGCATCCATAACCTCCAGCAAACTTTCGCCTGATGCTAAAAAGCCAGTGAGGGATCCGTTAGGTGATCCATTCTCAGGCGCCATCGTTTTTTCCAATTCAGAGACGGATATACCATTGAGGGATTTAAGAGTCCTAATACAGCTTGAATTGTTATCTCCGTATAATATAAATTCCGAGTTTTTATCTTTTTCAGGGATCTTTTCTTTAATTTCCAGCTCTACATCCTTCAAATCACCGATGAGAAAGATTTTATACGTTGCGTTATTTTCCACATTGCGCCAAAAAGAAAAAACTTGATGCTTAGTCGCAAAAGTCCAATTCTCCCCTTCATGAGAGGATGTAGGGCAAGAGATAGGCGTAAATTGACCGTTAAGTAATAGTCTCTTACTAAAGAAATACAATTTGTTGTCTACAATCTGGCTTAGATAAAGAAATCTCTTAGATTCCAGAGAGAAAGCCGTCCTTTCCTGATTCAGTGGTTTCCATAGCTCTTGCAATTTCTCCATTTGTTGGTGAAGGTTTAAATTCTCTACTCGTTCTTTGAAGACCTCTAGCTCCTTTTTAGGGATCGGTCCCCCAGACCCGTTAGATGTTGAACATCTTTGTTCCCCATCTTCATATTCGATATAAAAGGAATCTTTTTTCTCATGGGCTATTTTGACAATACCTTTATTTTTAGTTTGTCTAAAAAACAGAGTTTTTTGCTTTTTCTCATCATAAAAAAGAGCAAATTCGTTTTTCTTACCAAAAATAACATGGTGATTCGCAACAATGATGTGCTCTTCCACTAATGGATCCTTTTGAGGAGCCTTGAAATAGAAATCTTTCTTTTCTTCTATTTCGCTTTCCAGCATAGCATGAGCTGAAAAAGAGGGCCCCAAAAGCAGAATTGCGCTTGTAAAAAAGAGGGTAGATTTTGTAAACATAAACATTCTCCTTAAAAAACAAATTGAATTATAATTTATGTAATGTATAAATTAGAATTTTTTAAGTAAATTTTTATTTTATTATTTTATATAGAATGAGACTCCAGTAGATTCTATAATATGGTTATTAAAAAACGATACGGAAAAGGACCCTTAAGTGACTAACGGAGCTCAGTGCCCTCCGTTATGCGACGGCGTTTGTTATCCGGCGGGAAGATGGAGCCATTTTACTTCGAAAACGCCCTCCCCATGGGCTGCTCGGTGGAATGATGGAAGTTCCCACAACTCCTTGGATTGACCAAAAGGGAGAAGGAACCGGTCCTCTTGTTCGCCACACCTTTACCCACTTTCATTTTGAGGTAACTGTCTGTTCTTTAAAAGATCCTCAAGGATTTGAAGGGATTTGGGTTCACCCCCAAGACTTAAAAAATGTCGCTCTTCCTACGGTCATGAAAAAAATCATGAGGGTGGGGTTAAGAGGTTGATGATCTGTTATAATCTTCTATTTGAAAAGTGTTTCAGACTCCAGACCTAACAAAATTTTTATTTTCTTTTTTCTGGAACAAATTTCGGAGAGTAGAGTGTTCGATGCAATTAAAGAACTGTGGTATTCTGTCTGTGGATAGGGGGAATATAGCCGACTCATCCCATGTCTTTCAATCAGTTCATCTAGCACACGATGGTGTTGCGATGAAATCTTATAGTTCTTCTGAGATTCTTTTTCATGCTCCTCTTCTAATTGCTTGAGACGTATTTGAAGAGCCTCTCTATTTTTCTGTTCCTGTTCCTCTTGCATGCATAAAGCATGTTGGCTTGTGAAGCCAAAAAGGATGGCAAAGGTGAAGGGAAAGATAACTTTTTTCATAACAAACATCTCCTTTATAAAATGATACGTGTAACCTACAGTACAGAATACACATTACCTTTACTTGCTGAGGATTTCAATTTTTTTGTCATGAACAGAACAAAAATTTAAGTTGACAATTTCTTAGACTGGTCTTATACTAGTCTAATATAACAGAGGATCCTTCTATGATTAAAGTCAGTACCTATGAAGCTAAAACCCATTTAGCAGAGCTCTTAAGGCAAGTAAAAGGTGGGGAACGAGTCCTCATTACAAAGCATCATATCCCTATTGCTGTGATCATGCCGACGGCTCCTCAAAGAAAAAGGTCTGTCAAAGAAACCGTTGAAGCGATGAAACATTTTAGAAGAGGCAATACCCTTCAAGGGCTCAAGCTTAAAGAAATGATCGAAGAAGGTCGTCGATGAATCGCTTCGTTCTTGATTGTTCTGTTGCTATGAGTTGGTGCTTTGAAGACGAAAAAAGCCCTGAAGGAGACAGCGTCCTCGACCATTTAATGAAGGAAGAAAGCCAAGGGGTTGTTCCTTCACTATGGCGCCTTGAAGTTGTTAATGTCCTGAATGTTGCCGAAAGACGTGGGCGATTGCCCACGGCTAAATCTCTCCTTTTTCTTGATTTTTTACTCGAACTTCCCATTGTCATTGATGAAAACCCCCAAGATTTAAAAGATATACTCTTACTTTCAAGAACCTATGGCCTTAGTGCTTATGATGCCGCCTACCTCGATCTTGCGAGCAGAGAACAAATCCCGCTTGCCACCTTAGATAATAAGCTCAAGAGTGCAGCTAACGCCGCTTCCATTCCTCTTTTTAGCCTCTAACTTTCTGACTCAATTAGGTTTGAAGGATAGTTTGTTTGGATACGCAACTGCTTAAACCTTGCTCTAATGTTTCTATATCATACAAAACAACCCTGCAAATTTTCCATGGCGTGGTAAAATTACAGGGTTAATCAAGTCGGTAGTGGGCCAGTTTATAGACTTCTTCTTTATCTCTTTTTCCAATGGCAATGACCTGTACCGTTATTCTATCCTTAACGACCTTATAGACAAGCCTGTACCCTGAAGCTCTGAGTTTGATCTTATAACAATCCAGCATGCCTGCTAGTTTATCCTTTGGAACGCAAGGATCTTCAAGTCTTTTGACAAGCTTATTTTTAAATTGAGTTTTTATAGAAGGGGTTAATTTATCCCACTCCTTTTTTGCCGATTTTAAGAAAGTGAGCTTATAAGTCATTTATATTGATTTCGATTTCTTCCTCGTTAGCTCTTTCTCTCACAATCTCAGCGAGTTGCACATCTTCTAAGACATCCATCATCGCTTCATACATTTTTGTGGGTACACAATAAAAAACGGGCTCATTGCGATTGAGAATGGCGAGTGTTTCACCTTCAGCACTCATTACTGTTGCCATAGGATGCTTTTTAAGGTCTGTAATACTTGCGGCTAAATTTGATAGAATTAAGTGTGTCATTTCTTGTCTCCTTAATATGAATAATATTGCATACTTTAAAGCACTTTTCAAGGTACGCTTAAAGGTGCTAAAATTGAACTCATAAGAAAATAACCTTGCAAATTTTTTTTAAATTTTCTGTTGACTTATCCGCTGGCAGGGTTCGTTATCATCCTGAAAAATCAGGCGAGAATCATCATCATAAAAAGTGGGTTGTATTTTGTCATTCAATTCATGGTGTTTATAGAGAGGTCGTAAAACGACATCTCCATGATGCTTTATGATACTTATAAAATACTCCCGATTTTTTTTCGTGACAGGCTCTAAGTAAGTCCATAATTTTGTGGTCTCATCGTACTTGCTAAACAATTTGTGTTCGATAAAGGGAGAATTCTCGGTAGGAATAAGGTTTTCCTTTTTCTCATCAATCTCTATTTTTGGAGAATCAATTTCCGTCAATTTGAAACCGAAGTGTCCTAAAATCATAGGATTAGTGGTATGTAAGAGACAGGGAGGGGGACAATTATACTCACAGGCCTCCCCCAAATCTTTTTCATCTCTAAAAGTATAGACACCTTGTTCTTTGCGAGTGCCCATTATGAGATCGTGCGGGTTAGGGAAATAGCTGCCAGGATAGCAATCATCGATAAAATGAAAAATATGACCATTGGATAGTTCAATTTTGACGGTTTTGGTTGTATCCATCATCCAGTTATTTTTCTGTGTTGGTTTGATGATGTCCCAAGCACGCTCAAGAATCTTTGAATGAAGAGAAAAACCATTTTGGTCGCACTGCCCCTCTTCTACAGAGACAACGATAGTATGCTCATTTTCACTTCGTTTAATCTCCACTTTGGCCATTTTAGGGTGCTTGGGCTAATTGGTAAACAATAGATTCGACTACATTGAGTTTTAAATTAATCATGTTATCTTTTTTTGGTGAGTTGAGTAAATATTTATTAGCCCAACAATA
>JAGOVS010000047.1:0-3909 GCA_018060625.1 Bacteriovorax sp.
TTTTAATCATTTGGAGAGCGTCAAGAATGGCCACGCTTGTGTGAGAGTAAGCCCCCGGGTTGATTACTAACGCAGTGAAGTCCTCTCTGAGTGATTCTTGAATTTTTGTAACAATTTCACCCTCAATATTAGATTGAAACCATCTACACTCACAGTTTTTATTTACTAAACTCTCTTCGGTGTATTTAATGATTTCCTCTAAGGTCAAGGTCCCATAAATGCCAGGTTCTCGCTTCCCGAGCATATTGAGATTAGGGCCATTTAAAATAAGAAATTTTTTTGCTGGAATCATCTTTTCAAATTATCAAATACGGCCCTGATAATCCAGCGCTCTTTTTTGAATTTTTTTCAAGAAGAGAGATAACTTCTCTTCTATTAAACGTACTGAATCGGCCCTCTCGCTGGCCACATCTAAATTAGCTACTTCAATTGGACCAATTTTTTCATCTATAAGGTTCATCAAATGACGGCGTCCATCTTCTTCTGATGCATCTTCTAGATCTTCGAGGTCTTCGAGGTCTTCAATTTCTTCAATTTCTTCAATTTTGAACTCACTCGGCTGAACCAAGGTTTTAAGTTCTTTAATTTTATTGATTGTTTTTGTATCTTTTGGGTTAAGTAACAAAATCTTCTCTAATACCTCTAAAGCTTTATCAATATGACCTTGTCCGCAATAAAGATCGACCAAAGTATGAGTCACAATTGGAGCAGAGACTTCTTTTTTGGACTGAGTTTCCAAATGTTCATCTAAATCTGATTCTCTCTCAAGTTCAAGAGGAACATCATACGTTCGCAAGTCTTCCACATCATCCTTAGAATCTGGAACAAAAGGCGATGATATCACTTCATGAACCTGATTAATCTTCTTCACGTTCCAATGATCGTAACTTGTCACCTCTGGACTTGTTTGTATTTTTTCGTTCTGATCAGCGGGTAATTTGCTTTCTTGGTTTAAGTCAACAGTCATCCAATCATCATAGCGATCTGACTTCTTAATATTTGATGGTGACAATATATCTAACTCAAAAAGCTCTTCTTTTGAATCTGCCTTTAATTCCCTCACATGGGTTAGCTCTTTTTCATCAATAACAATGGGCCGATGTTGAGGCCGATAGCGCTCCTCAACCTCTTTTTCTAATTCAACCACGAGGCCTGCAACGACCTTATCTTTTGGATTTATAAAAAGTAGATATTTTAGAGTTTCAAGCGCTTCCTCTGTTTTTGCTAGCTCCAAGCATACATCTGCAAAAAGTTTAAGTAATCGAAGATTGTCCCGGTGATTTTCGGTTAGTGGTCTCAACGTCGTGTACGCTAAGTGGTATTGCTTAAGGTCAAAATAACAAAAGGCTAAACCGAGATAACCCATCACATAAGTTGGATGAAAACGAATCCCCTGAGAGAGGATCTCCATCGCCTTATCTGTCATTCCCAATTTTCTATAAGTTTCAGCAAGTGGAGCAAAAACACGCGAGCGTGGATTCTTTTCAAAGTCACTTTGATACTTTAAAAAAAGTGGTGAGAGCAGTTGAATTTTATCCTTACTCATAAGAAATTAGCCTCTATCTACTAAGCCAGCTTCTTCTTGATTAATAATTCGCGGAGTGAGGAAAATAATGAGCTCCTTCTTAACTGTTGCGGGATTATACATTGTCCTAAACAACCAGCCTATAAGGGGGACATCCTTTAGAAAAGGAATTCCTGAATGTCCTTCAGTTTGCTGGTAAGAATAGATCCCACCAATCACAACAGTTGCTCCGTTATCAACGAGAACTTCAGTTTTTATTTGTCGTTTAGTTAAATCGGATGGAGCTGTAGCACTTCCACTTGCTGATAATGAGTCTTTCTTTACACTCACACTAAGAGAGATGGAGCCTTCGTTTGTAATCTTAGGTGTTACCAAGAGTTCCAATTGAGAATCCTGAGGCTTCCAATCCTCAGACGTCGTTGTACCACCACCACTTGATGAGGAAGTCGCATTTTTAAAAAAAGTTGTTTCAGTCTGTGAAATGGAGGCTTCTACGTTATTTTTGGTAATAACCTTGGGACTTGAAATGATTTTCCCCTTCGATTCACTTTCCATCAATTTCAATTTAAAATTCAAATCGATTAGTTTGTTGAATCGACTAATTGATAATCCAAAGAGAGATTTACCAACTTCAGGTGCTGAACTAAAAGAGAAACTTCCAGAATTTACAGCACTATTTGCTGAAGCACTAAAGGGATCATAACCAAAGTTTACACCTTGATCGAGTCCAATCTCCTTGCTGTATCGCTCAGCTACTTCTACAATTTTTGATTCGATAAGGACTTGAGGTGTTTGGGTATCAAGAAGCTCCACTATTTTTTTCATTCTCTCAATAACTTCTACCGTATCTTTAACAATGAGCGAGTTTGTACGTGTATCAATACTGATTTTTCCTCTTTTCCCTGCTGCTAAAGCTCCCGTCCCACCTGGTATATTCTCCGAAGAGTACTCGAGTAAAATGACTTTTAAATCGTCTATTTTTGCATAGCTTATTGGAAATACCTTTGTTACTAATGGCTCTTGCTCAACCATGGCCATTTTCTCTTTTTTCTCAATTTCCCTTTCTCGAATACTATTTTCCAGAGTATTAATGAGCAGAATCATCCCATTTTTCTTAGCAACCAATTTATTCATCTCTAAAACAGTATCTAAGGCCTGATCCCATGGGACATCGTTGAGATTTAAGGAAATCGCTTCGATTTTTTTGACATCTTCTGTAACGATTATGTTAAATCCTGACGTTTCTGCAATCATTTTTAAGATATCATCAGGCTTTACGCTTCTTAAATTCATTGAAACTTTCTTTCCAATATATTTTTTCCGGCCAGACATTATGACATTATCTAAGATGTCTTCTATAGAGTCTGACTTTGGTACATTCAACTGAGCAGCATGTGATGATGGCATATCTGAAATTTTTTCGCTATACGACTGATTGTCTTCAACTTTTTTCTGAGAAAAAACACCATAACGATTTTCAATTTGGAGAACAACGCGATTAGGTTTTCTGACTAGAACAGACCGGACATTATCTCTTAATTGAACTGCTACTCTGATATCTTTATCATTCTTAGGTTTTTTATATGCTTTTACAAAGACAACTCCTCCTGAAAACTCAGAAGTATCGAATGCCCTCATGACCCGGTCTGAAGCAACAACACCAGAAAGATCAACAATGATCTGCTTGTCTTCTTTTACTTGAAACTTACTTGCTTGAATCTCATTTGTATCAAAGATAAACTCAAGCTCACTCACTTCACCCTTTTGAGTAAAGTTAATCGCTTTCATCTCTGATGCAAATAAATTTGAACCTAGACTAAAAGTGAAAAATAAAACGCTTAGAAAAAATCCTTTTTTCATGCAACTCATCCCTAAGTCATCATGTTTATCTTCCTAAATACTGAGGACTTAAGAAAATTATAACAGTATTTTAAAAATAATTGGGATTTTTTTAGGAATTATAACTGAGGAAATTACTCATTTGATATTGGAATCACTGTTTCCAAATACTCATCTTGATCGTAAACATTGCGAATTTTTTCAACAAGAACAATTCCTCCAGGCAATATGGCCTTTACTTCTGCTCCACTTGAGCCCAACTTCATCCCCTCTTTAATGTAAAACACTTCTGGTAAAAGAGTCTTTCCACTTGCTATCTTGGCCATGGCCCTTCTTTCTTTGCCAATCATGACTCCGACGATACGAATACTTTCAATGGGCTTATTCTCTATTATGTCATTTTGGTTACTATAAATCCCAGAATCATGAATTTTCATTACCTGAGATTTTCTCTTGGTTATTTTTCGCTTAAAAGGGTCGCGCAAATCGAGAGGGTTTTTCACGAAAGTTTTACTTTTGAACAAGTGGAAACTAGCTGCAGAAGT
>JAGOVS010000047.1:4009-18153 GCA_018060625.1 Bacteriovorax sp.
CAGAATCATGAATTTTCATTACCTGAGATTTTCTCTTGGTTATTTTTCGCTTAAAAGGGTCGCGCAAATCGAGAGGGTTTTTCACGAAAGTTTTACTTTTGAACAAGTGGAAACTAGCTGCAGAAGTGTTTTCTGATTGTTCTTGAGAATGAGCTTTTGGAATAAAAAAGATAAAATATAAAATTATCCATACTTTCATTTTTTACTCTTCTTCTAATTGTTTTTGCCCTCTCGGTGCTCTTGCACGAGAAGGAGCTGCATTTTTAAATTCATTTTCAATCTTATCAATTCCTCGATCCTCTTTAAACGCTTGATTTATGCGATAAGCCTCAAGGGTGAAATTACCTTCAACTAATTGAAACTTTCCCCTTTGAGGTTGTTCCATTTTATGAAGAGTTAATTCCGATACATTTAAAATCCTCTTATACTCTGATATTTTTTCAAACATAATCAAAAACTGCAAATAAGTGGCCTTTGCTTTTACTTTGTACTTTCTGGCTATGTAAAACTCACGATTTTCATCGGATTGTGGGGAGATATTTATTTCTTTAACATTAATATCGTCTGCCATTTTTTTTAATAAGTTAATATTCTCAGTATCGGAAATATCAGCAGGCAAGAGTTGCTGATTTTTTTCAATTTCCATAGCTACTCGTTCAATTTTATTTTTTGCCTCATTAATATCGTTATAAAAAGTCGCAATCTCTTTCTTGGATTTTCGCGCTTTTTGTAAGCTCTTAGTCTCAAGTTCTTGCTTGGTTTTAATCTCAGCTTTTTTTTCATCTACCTCTTGCAGATATGTCATAATATTATAAGTTGCATATGCAATAATGAGCCAATGAATGTGTGCTACTATTTTCTTCATGGCTTACTTAGACCTCATGTCATAGTTTTTAATTTTTCCTTTTAATTCATATAACTCATAGGTAGTCAGAACTTCATCTATGACTTCTTTCTTATTTTCTTGTTTGATGGGGGTTACGCTATTTCCAAAAAATGGTGAGTCGTTTATCAATGTTATAAATTCTCCAATACTTCTAGAATTATAAGATCCTCCCGAGATGATTACATCTTTATTTTCATTGATCTGTAATTTATCAAACCACATTTCTTCAGGGATACTTCTGGCGATTTTTTCTAAAATTTTCTTAGGATTTGTTTTGATTTTTAATATCTCATCAACCTGAGAGGATCGTAGTTGTAATTTCTCAACTTGCTTATTATAGGCTTCTAATTGAGCCTTGACCGTTTTGTTCTTGTTTATTTCCTGATTAACCTTAACCAGCTCTGTCGAAAGTTTGGTTAGAACTTCTTCCTCTGAATGTATTGCACTTTCAAAATAACTTCGAATAAAATATTCTGGAATATATAAAATGAGAATGGAGATGAAAAGCATCTTGAAATTAAGATGACTGAGATCAATTCCTAAAACCGTAGGCAGACGAAAAGGTTCTTTTTTTTCAAGTAGGTTTAACTCAATCATTTGGGCATGCTCCTCATGGCCAATCCAATTGCGCAACATCCCCTGAATGCAATATCGTTCATCGCTTCTTCTGGTATATTATTTTTATTATAGGACATACCTGAAAAGGGATTAAGAATCTGAACGTCAGTTTCCAATAGCTCTTGGAGGGCCTCGGTAATTCCTGGAATGAGAGCTCCTCCTCCAGTCAGAATGCACCCCTCAAAAGAGTCTTCTGATGTGGAGCTTACCCAAAAATCAACAACCTTTCTTAGTTCTGCAAAAAAAGTATCTAGTACTTGATTAATAATATCTACTATTTCTTCTGGTATGTTCCCATTGCCATCTCCGTGGATTTTTAGACTTTCTGCCTCGTTGTAGTTAACCCCCATTTGCCGTTGAATTTCCTCAGTAATGGTGAGACCGCCAATATTAATTTCTTTAAAGAAAACCATCATCCCATTTTTATAAATCATAAAATGAGTCTTCTGTGCTCCCAGATCCATGATAATCCAAGTTTTTCCCTGAGCTCTAAAATCCTTTGGCATAACACTTTCAACAACATTCAAGGTCGCAGCTGCACACAAATCTACTATTTTGACCTTTACCCCTCCACGCTCTAAGACATCTTTGAAAGAATTAATCACCGTTTTTCTGGCGGCACCAATAATAACATCGACACCCCCTGATTGATTTTCGGCGACAATACTATAAGACACATTGCCCTCATCAATGGGGAAAGGAAGGTATTGCTCGATTTCCCAAGAAACCTGATCCTCAATTTCTTCGTCGGGTCCTGACGCCAATTGCAATCGTTTGATTATAGTATTAGGCCCGGAAATTCCTACGCACGCAAAACGATTACTTGACCGAAGTTGTTTTAAGCAAAGCTGAAGCGCTTGGAGGATTTCATCCTCTTTTTGTATCTCGTTTTCAATTATTGATCCTTCAGGGAGATTTACTGAGGCATAATGAAGAATTTTAAAGGATCCATCTGACATCTTTGAGGCTTCTGCTATTTTAATCGCACTGAATCCAATATCAATGCCTATGATTCCCTTTGAACCAACTTGAAAAAAGTCGCTGATTGAATCCTTAATTGTGGTTAATATATTTGTTGCGGCCAAAATTGTACCTTAGTATAAAATTTCTCTTTCTTGAATTATACCGTTAATAAATAATTCTGATCAAGAAATATATCGAAGAAGATGATTAAACCATTTATCTGCAAAAATCTGTACTGCTGCAACGATAATAATAAATGGTCCGAAAGGAATGGGGTTTTCTCTCTTGATAATCTTAAAGACAAGAAGAATCACACCTACAATCGCTCCTAAAAAACAACTCAAAAAAATATTTTGCAAGACTCCTACTGGCCCTAAATAGATCCCTAAAACTCCAAAAAGTTTAATATCTCCGCCCCCCAGCCCAACTTGCCCCTTCAGTTGATAAAAAATCCAGCTCACCAATAAGGGAAAACCTGCACCAATAATTGCTCCTAAAAGCCAGTAGGACCAAGGATGAAGAACGAAACTAAACACAAAGAAAAGAAGTCCCAAATAAATATTTATTGAATCAGGAAGTATCTGATGTTTTAGGTCAATTATAAAATGAACAAGAAAAGCGCAAAAAATACTGAAAAAGAAAAAGAAGTGGAAAAGATCCATTGGGCCAAGCGCTCGAGGTGCAATGAGAAAAGCAAAAAGGGCACACACAGATTCTACGACTGGATAAAGCCATGAGATTTTTGTTTTGCACTGGGAGCATTTCCCTCGAAGTAGTAAAAAACTTAAGATTGGTATATTTTCATACCAAGAAATAATATGCTTACAGCTAGGGCATGAGGAGCGAGGATGCGCAATGTTTATGCCTAACGGAATCCGATAAATAAGAGCGTTGAGAAAGCTTCCTATTAAGAGTCCAAAGAGAGTAGAGAAGACAATCAGAATATTTTCCAAAATTAATCCAAATTTTTATTTTTAAATACATATGCAATGAGAAATAGCAAAGCTAGAGCATAAGCTATGACATACATCTGCGTGTTCACTAAATAATCAAACTCTAACACCTGTTTGTACAGGATAAAATCTTTAAGATTAAGTTTGTAATAATGAGGAATAAATATGTTGGCAGTATCTATTATCGACTGAAAGACTGCATTGCTTTTCACAAAAAGATTTTTAGCCGTTGCATTCAACGAATGCCCTACTATAAAGACAACCACGGTGTAAATAATGGCCATTGCAGTATTGGTAATCAAAGAAAAAAAGACGGCAAATAAAAGTGTTAAAAAAGCCTCAAAAAATGAAAACAAAATGGCCCAGATAATTAAAGTTTGAAAACTTCCTCCCAAAAACAAAAAAATGGCAATCCCCATAAGACTTAAGACAAGGGTGTTAATTAACAATACGATCGACAGGCCAAGAATCTTCCCCACTAAAAACGAGCTTCGGGAAATGGATCTGGAAAGGATCATATAAAGGGTTCGCTGCTCAATTTCTTTTCTTAACAACGTCGCTCCAATAAAGATGGCCATCACTAAATTGGAGATAGTCATCAAACCTAATCCAAAATCAAGAGCAACTTTAGCCGGTGCCCCATAGGCAAACTCTGAAGCAATATAAGTAGCTACCAAAAGCCCTATTCCCATGAAAAGAATGCTCACCATGACTTTACTACGGTAAACATCGATAAAAGTATATTTGGCAACAATTAGTGTCTTTTTCATTTTTTAATTTTGTAAATAATTTCTTCTAAGCTTGGTTTCTCTTTTTCAATGCCTACAATATCATTTTTTTCTTCAATAAGTTGGGTAATGAAGGCAGACTTTTGGTCTTCACGGACATGCTCAACAACGAGCTGGTTTTGCTTAAAATATTTCACTTGATAAGAGTCATCCGTATTTTTGAGAATAAGCTCATCGATACTTCCCTGATAGATGAGTTTTCCTTTTTCTATAAAGATAACTTTGTTACAAATTTCCTCAACGTCTGAAACGACGTGGCTGCTAAAAAAAACGGTGACACCACTCTTATTGAGCTCTTGTAAAATATTCTTAAATTCTTTTCGTCCAATTGGATCTAATCCAGAGAGAGGCTCGTCGAGAACAATGAACTTTGGCCGATGAATGAGAGCACTCGCAAACCCTAGACGCTGCTGCATCCCCTTTGAATAGCCATGAATATTTCTATCGAAAGCAAAACGTATTTGCAGTTTCTCTCCCCAGTATTCAATTTGTGATTTTAATTCATCTTTGTGAATGGAAGACAAGAGACCAATATAAGTAAGAAATTCTCTTCCCGTTAAATGAGGATACAAATAAGCTCGTTCTGGAAGATAACCAATATTTCCCCGTACTTCCTCCGGACCTTTTCCTAGCTCTGATGAAAATCTGACATGCCCAGAATCCTGACGAACAAAATCCATAAGAATCTTAATCAGCGTGGTCTTCCCTGCACCATTGGCGCCCAAAAAGCCCACAAGATCACCCGTTTTAATTTCAAAACTAACTTTATCTAAGGCAAGAAAATCTTTTTCCCAAAAATTGTACCGAAATTTTTTTTCAATATTCTCAAATTCAATCATAGTGATATGATATCCATAATTATGGATATTCGTAAATTTTTTAGAAATCAAAATCTTCTTATAATTGCTGGACTGTTTTTGTCCACTTCTTACTTAATTAACAGAAGAAACACCACCCCTTATTTTTTTGTTTCAAAACAACAAAGCTCTGTCAATTTCAATGACGAACTTCTTGTTCACTTTAACCTTGGCTTAAAGCGGTTTTTTTCTTCTGTTCTTTGGGTTTCTACCATACTTGAAAGTGATATTGATCATTACAAAAATAAGGATACCAACTCCTGGATGTTTTTAAGATTTAATTCTATTAGTAAATTAGAACCACAATTTTATGAAAATTATGCTTTTGGGGGGCCTTATCTTTCTATTGTTAAGGATGATCTTGAAGGGGCGAGTTTGATTTATAAAAAAGGCCTTAGTTTCTATCCCAACGATTTTAACTTACTTAAAAATGCTTCTTTTCATTTTTACTTTGAAGTTAAAGATCTCTCTTCAGCTTATCCCCTTTTTAAACGAATGAAGCTTTTTCCTAATATTTCGCCGAACTATTTAACTACTCTTTCTAGGCTTGAGGCAAATCTTGGTAATTTAGAAGAAGCCTATGCTATGCTTTCTGAGATGCAAATGAAGCATTCTCAAGAGACCCTTCTTGGAAAAAAGATTTATGAATTTCGTTATAGTTTAAAGGCGGAGATTGATTTAAATTGCTTAGATAAAAAATCAACAAACTGCTCTCTCACCGATCTCGATAATAATCCTTACCTCAGGACCTTGAGGGGATTCAAAGCAATCAAAAACTGGATACCTTACCGGCCTAAGTGGAAAAATTAACTTCCTCTTAAAAAAAGAGGAAGTTAATTTCATATTATCAAAAACCTTGATTAACATTTAACATTGTCTTAGCATCTGTAATTGTCCATGTATCAAATACAGCCGCAGATATGTTTCCAGCTGCACCCGCAGTAAAGGTTGTTCCAAGTAAAGGTTGCACAGTTGTGGGCATTTCAAGATCTGTAGGAGCTGCTGTCGCGCCAGCTTTAAGATGAGTAGGAGGATCCCAGGCCGCTGGATCTAGCGTGCAACCTACGGCTGCCCCTGTCGCTGTTAACCTTGCAGCTACGTTTTCAACTTGTCCAATCCCTTTAAATCCAACTCTATAATAGCCTCGTGGTGTTACATCATATCCAAGAAAAACAAGACAAGTCGCATACGAATCATAATCAGCCATTGCTGACGTCTCAACTGAATACACAGCTGATAACTGAATCTTCGCTTCCGACTGTTTCGCCTTTGCCTGATATTTTTTAAAGTTAGGCACTGCAATTGCTGACAAAATACCAATAATCGCAACAACAACCATTAACTCAATTAACGTGAAGCCTTCTTCACCCTTAACTCTTTTAAACATCTTCATAACTCACTCCTTATAGATCCATCATTAAATTGGGTATCTTTAAAACTCGTCTTATTTCGTCTTAATATTATTCTAATTCATATTCTAACAATTATTAAATTTTTGGCCACTACCTGTTCTTCTTTTAATACCTTACCCCCCTGCTTGCATAAACATTGGCAAGTACATAGCGACCAGAATAGTTGCTATAATCCCACCAAGGACAACAATTATTATTGGTTCAATCATTTTAGTCATTGTGGACACAAGCGTATCAACTTCTTCCTCAAAAACGACTGCCACTCTCTCAAGCATCTGATCAATCTGACCCGTTTGCTCTCCAACTCTGATCATTTGAGTGACAATTTCTGGGAAATAATTAATCTTACTTAAAGGCTCGGTTAATGTTTTTCCTTCCATGACTTTCTTTTTCACTTCTTTAAGGTCTTTAGCAATAACCACATTATCGAGTGTTTCAATACAAATATCTAAAGCATCAATCAAAGACACACCGGCACTCAGAAGAGTTGCCAAAGTATTTGAAAATGAGCTCAAATTTCCCTTTATGATTATTTGTCCGAAGATTGGAAATTTCATACTCACACTATCCCATGACAATTTTCCCGAAGGCGTTTGGATATAGGAATAAAAAGAGGCGAGTCCAACAACGAAAGCAGGAAGCATAATGAGTGTATACTTACCAAAAAAATCTGATGTATCAATAACAAGTTGAGTAATCCAAGGTATGGCCTGATTATTTGAAGTCAGCATTTCAGTGAACTGAGGGACCACAAATACCATCATCCCCCAAACAACCACCAGACCAACAAGCGAAACGATAGACGGATACATCATCGCCGACTTAATTTGTGCCTTTGTTTTTTGTTGCTTCTCCATATGAGTAGAGAGCTTTTTTAGAATTTGATCTAATATACCTCCTGCTTCTCCTGCTTTAACAAGATTGCAATAAAGCTTATCAAAACCTTTCTGAGACTGCATTGCTTCAGAAATCGTTTTTCCTTCACCGACATCACTAGCGATTTTCTTAATAGACATTTTCAATGCTGGATTTTTTTCCGAGCGATATAAAATTTCGAGTGACTGTATAATCGGTACACCAGCACCAATCATAGTAGAAAGCTGCTTGGTAAACTGACAAAGAACCTTAGTGTTTACTGCTTGGGTCAAGCCCTTTTCAACCATCCATGCTCCGAGATCAAACTCAAGAATAGAGGGAGGTGTGACTTTTTTTAAACGAATTCCCTGAAGACGCAAAGCTTTTCTCACATCTCTTTCAGAAGATGCCTCAAGTTGTCCGACAATTTTTTTGCCATTGACATCAACGGCTTCATATTTAAATATTCCCACTTCTTTATTTTACCTTAAGACCTAATTGTGTGGCCAATTCCTCGGGTGAATTTGAATAACTCATGGCTACCTCTGGACTTATTTGACTTGTTTCTACTAGCTTCTTCAAACTCTGATTCATCGTCACCATACCCGTCTTATCTTGTCCAATTTGCATCTGAGAGTAAACTTGGTGAAGTTTATCTTCACGGATGAGGTTTCGAATACCACTTGTTGGTACTAATATTTCCATCGCGGCCACTCTACCCTTCTCGTATGATTTACTAATTAACTGCTGAGAAACTACCCCTTGTAAAACAAATGAGAGAAGAGTTCTGATTTGAATCTGTTGGTGAGCGGGAAAAACGTTAATGATTCGATTTATTGTTTGCACACATGAGTTTGTATGAAGAGTACCAAATACCAAGTGTCCCGTTTCTGCAATTGTGAGGGCGGCCTCAATAGTTTCCATATCTCTAAGCTCACCCACTAAGACAATATCTGGATCCTGTCGAAGTAAGCTCTTTAAAGCATGACTAAACGAGAGCGAATCTGAACCGATTTCCCTTTGATTGACCAAACAATTTTTATGAGAGTGGACAAATTCAACTGGATCTTCCAAGGTAACGATGTGACCAGACTCATGTTGATTAAGATGGTCAATTAATGAAGCTAATGTTGTGGACTTCCCTGATCCCGTAGGACCAGTTACCAAAACAAGCCCATTCGTCACATCACACATCTTTAACAAAACATTTGGTAAATTTAACGATTTAAAATCTGGAATAATACTCGGGATTACCCGAAATACAGCGGCAACTGCGCCTTTGGAATTGAAAATATTTGCACGAAATCGCGCAAGCCCTTTTATCCCAAAAGAAAAATCAAGTTCTAATTTTTTTTCAAACTCATTTTTTTGATCTTCAGACAGTATTTGATAAACCAATCGTTTGGTATCTTCACCAGTCAAGGCCTGGGTCTTAACTTTTATGACTTCTCCATGCACTCTTAAACCAGGAGGGGCCCCGATCGTAAGGTGCAAGTCAGAGGCATTACTCTCAACCATTAATTTAAATAATTGCTGAATTTTTAAAGACTCATTTCCTATAACCTGAGAAGCAGATGTCTGTGATAATTTCGTCGATGCTCTACTACTTGTATTTTCATCATTCATTTTACTACCTATAGTTTATCAGAAGCAGAATTTGAAACTGCTTCATCAATAGTTGTTAAACCTTGGGCCACTTTTGTAAGCGCACACATTCGCAGTGTCTTCATGCCTTCTTTTATGGCCTGCCTTTTTATTTCATCAGTAGATCCACCACGAAGAATAATTTCCTTAATCAAAGGAGTCATTTCTAAGACTTCATAAATGGCCACACGGCCCTTATAGCCAGTTTGATTACATGTTGGGCAACCCTTTCCTCGATAGACTGTTATCTTTGCCGCTGAAGTAGGAGAAATCCCACAAGAAATAAGCATTTCTTGAGAAATACTTGTATCTACTTCTTTGCAATCTTTACAAATTCGGCGACAAAGGCGCTGGGCCACGACAACATTTAAGGCCGCAACAACAAGGAATGGTTCTATTTCCATATTAATCAATCGTGTAATAGTACTAGGGGCATCATTTGTATGAAGAGTTGATAGTACCAAGTGTCCAGTTAGTGCAGCTTCAATCGCAATCTCTCCAACTTCTCCATCTCTAATCTCCCCGACCATTATTATATCTGGATCTTGTCGTAAAAAAGATTTAAGTGCGACGGCGAAGGTAAGTCCAATGTCCTTTCGAACATTCACCTGATTAATTCCTTCTAAATTAAATTCAACAGGATCCTCTGCTGTTGAAATATTTGAATCGATCGTATTTAATTCCGCCAAAGCTGAATAGAGGGTTGTCGTTTTACCAGAACCTGTTGGACCAGTTACTAGACACATCCCATAAGGCCTGGAGATCCCTTCCTTGAAAACATCTAACTGCTTTTGCTCAAAACCAAGCTTGGTCATATCAAGTTGTAAATTTGAAGAATCAAGTAGACGAAGCACTATCTTCTCTCCAAAAAGCGTCGGCAATGATGAAACCCTGTAATCAATGGGCTTTCCACCAATTTCTAATTTAATACGACCATCTTGTGGCTTTCTTCTTTCAGAAATATCAAGTTGTGCCAATATCTTCACTCTCGAAATAATAGGCAACATCAAATTACGTGGAGGCTTTGCCGCTTCTACAAGACTTCCATCTTGACGGTAGCGAATCCTGAAATTGTTCTCATAGGGTTCTATATGTATATCAGAACATTTACTTACAAAGGCCTCTGCTAAAATTCTATTCACGTATTTTATGACATCATCACCAATGTCTTCTTCATTTATATTTTGTTCTTTCTTGGAATCTGCTTTAATTTCTCGAATATTATCTAAAATATCCTCTAAGCTTTCAGGGACGCGATCAAACATGTTAGACCAGGAAGAAATATTCGTAAGAATAAATTCTACAGGATACTGGAAAACGGCTTGAATTTCAGTTTGCATTTTAGCTATTGTTGGATCATATATGGCCACAGTGACGGCCGTTGCATTTTTCTGAATTGGAATTACTCGATATTTAATTACATCACTCTTTTTAACAATCTTAAAAATGCGTTCTGGTACTTTTGCCTTAGATAGATCCACATAAGTAAGATTAAAATTTTCTGCAACCTGCTTAGCAAAACGGATGTCGTCAAAAAATTTAAACTGTAATAAACCTAATTCTGAAATTGATAAGGGATCTTTATCAAGAGCAAGCGGACGTAGATCCTTTAATGGAACCATTCCTGTTTGAGTAATGACTTCGACAAACTCTTTTCTAAACATAGTGTTTTCAAATTCCAAAAGACTTTCGTTATTTTAAAGACTTATCGGAATAAAAAGCATCTTCTTTAAGATTTTAAGAATTTAAATCAAAAGGTCTTAAGCGACCAAAATGCTAAAGCATAGCGGGCCTGTAACTCTAGCATTGCCTCACCATCACAGTATTGCTTAATTTTTGGGGACAAAACTCTCGCGTGAAGATCAAATTTATAATTATAATCCCAAAAGATAGCGTGAGAATCTATCTCTCCTTGGAAAACAAAGTCTCTGGAGCATGTATTTATTATTAATTTCTGAGAATTGAATGTGCCGCTTTTATCAACAGACTCACTAAGATTTACATGAGTAAAATCATCGACTATTTTTCTTGATAATACTTTAAAAGGGATTTTTAGTTTCATGAGAGCAACAATCGTCACCTTCGACATAACCCCATCACCCAGCACAACGACAAAGAGATCTTCATATTGTTTTTTAAAATTAATCAGAATATCCAAAATGGCCAAATAATCTGTATTTTCTCCTACAATTTCTCCATCAATGATTCCCAGACAATTAATGGCCCCCAAGGATTCTGCATTGGCCGTTAGTTTAACTTTATTAATAAAACATTTCTTAAACGGGCTTGTAATACTTACCCCGTTATATTCTGCGAGAAGATCAGAGGGGCTTGGAATGATTTCTTCATTTTCAAAATCAAGTAGATCATACTTAAGCGAGTCCCCCAAATATTTATGATAAATAGCGGGAGATAATGAATGCTGAATATCTTTACCTATTAAAGCAAGCTTAAGCATTTTTAAAAAACTCTTTGGACAATTTTACATCAATATCAATTTGAGAAATAAGATCATTAACGCTTGAATATTTTTTCTCGTCTCTTAGTTTTTTGAGAAAAGAAACACGCATTTCCTCTCCATAAATATCCCGATTGAAATCAAAAAGGTGAGTTTCAACATTAACCACTTGCCCCATGTTGAAAGTTGGATTAATTCCAATATTAGTCACGGAATTATAAACCATTCCTTGTATACAAGTCTGGGTTATATAAACCCCTCCACCTGGAATCATCAAGGCCTTGTCATAATCCATATTAGCCGTTGGGAATCCGATTTGGCGCCCTCTTCCCTGCCCTTTTACAACATGCCCAGATAAAAAATAAGGTCGTCCAAGCAATTGATTCACTTTCTCCATGGCCCCTTTTAAAATCTCTCCTCTGATCACGCTTGATGAGACGGAGTGATTATTAAAGCGAAATTCATCTTGTAATATTAGCTCAACATGCTCATTTTCACATAGATTCTTTGCCAACTTATAGTCTCCAGACTTATTGGCCCCGAAAGCAAAATCATGCCCTAGGTATATTTTATCGATACCAGTAAATGAGAATACGTATTGTTTTAAAAAAGTCTCTGGAGAAAGGGTGCTAAAATCTCGTGTAAAATCAACTTCAAGTAAATAATCAACTCCACAGCGATCTAGAAGCTCTCTTCTTTCTGCAAAGGTATTTATAAGAAAACCACTTTGAGCTTTAAGAATCTGAACAGGGTGCGGGACAAAAGTTATAACGACAAATTTTGATTTATTTTTTTTACAATCTTTACAAATGTGTGAAAGAAATTCTTGATGACCGACATGAACACCGTCAAAATTTCCAATTGTAACCTGCACTTTCTCTTCGCTATATACTTCTTTTAATTCTTCAAAATTTTTTATCGTAATCATATATTTTTCAGCAATTCATGAAAATGTTTGCGCTCAAAGTTAATTTTTTGATCCTGTTTATTTATCCCAAAACTTTTCTCTTCGCAAACTTTAAGAGTTTCTAAAAAGTAATTCTTAGCTTCCAAACTCATTAAACTTTCATCTAGAATCTGCTTGAGAGACACGCCCCCCTGGGTCATTTTATTTTCTTCATCCAGTAACACTAAAACATTATAGAGATCTGAATAATTTAATCCTTTAGACCTCATCTTGCTGATTAACTTTCTGGCAAAAGCATTATTATCTGTTGCCTTTTGCCCCCCCCTACTCTGAGAAATCCAATATCCGGAAAACACTAAAACAAAAAGAAATAAGGCCATATTGAAAAGATCAATCCAGCGTCCAGGCCATCGTTCCCCCATTGAAAGATTAGGTCCTACGAGTCCCAGCTGATTTTTTATAACAGCCTTTTCGCCTCCATTGGAAGCAAATAACTTAGATAAAAAATCATCTCCTTGCTTTGCCACCTCTTCGTCCCTTTTGGCAACCGAAGATCCACTTCCAGTTGTCGGTGCTGCGACACCACTAACTTCCAAAGATGGAATAGACATTTTTTTCTCCACATATCTCCCAGTACCTGGGTCAAAATAAGCCAGACTTAATTCGCGTTGGCTTAAATTTAGCGGTCCCCTTGCAAGCATGGTATATTCAAATACTTTTTTAGCCGCTTGATTTCCCATTTCAACAACTTCTGACTTCGTATCAAAAGCTTCTAAATTATTATCCGTGTAAATGGCCGGCGCATCCATATTTTCAACAGCACCTTTTCCTTTAACTTCTAACTTGAATTCAATTGGCTCATTTACAAGATATTTATTTTTAGGAATACTTAAACTAAAGTCATGCTCTCCAACGAGGCCCGTAAATCCAGTTGGAACGTTTTCAGCAGGTAGCGGTAAAACTTGTATCTCTATTCTCGGACTGGCCAAATCTTTATTTTTGTAACGAGCTCCTCCCATTCCAAATCCGCCAAATGGTGAACTGTAATCACTTTCCATAATCTGCACAGAAATAATCATTGGATCCAAGACTGCGGCTCCTACCTTTTCAGGATAAAGCCTTGCCGAATAAGTTAAAATTCTCTTAAATAATTGTCCCTTGTACTGCACTGTCTCCACAGGGGAATTAATGTGATGAAAACGCTTAATGAACTTATTGAGTTTTGGAAATTCCTTTACATCGTTAGCAGAAATTGATGTCTTAAAATAGAGATAGTAGTTAACATCTATCCCTTCTCCTATGTATACTTTTGTCTTCGAAGCTTGTGCTTCCATAAATGCGTCTTGGATCTTTCTCGCTTGTGACAGAACATTAACATTTATATCTTTAAGATTTGTCACCTTTCCATTGATTTCAACTTTTATATTCTTGAGAAAAATATATCCTGCTCTTTCGGCCACTAACTCATAGACGTAATTTTGTTCTCTGTTCGTTGTAAATTTACCATTAATGACTGTCGTTGAAATCGACACGCCTTGCTCACTTTTACCCTGAACAGTGGCCCCTGAAGGGGTGAAAGAAATATAGGGCTCTACGTTTCCAGATGTTTTTATTTTAAAAGTCACAAAAAAGTTTTCATTTACTAAGGGTTCTGTGGGGTTGATTTCTACGTCAATTTCTTGAGCACTGAGGACTTGTATTGCTCCCATAAAACACATCATTAATAATAATTTTACAATATTCATTACCAGTCTCTCTTAGGCCTTTGCTCGCCACGCTGATTTGTTGAAGTATCCATTAGTT
>JAGOVS010000195.1 GCA_018060625.1 Bacteriovorax sp.
AGAGGCCATAAGTGTAGAGGAGAAAAAGGTTGGGGATGGATTTTTTCCAGTCGAGAAATAAGTGTTTTGAAGCTGACTTCCTCTCGAGGGAAAAAAGTTCTTCAAAGTATTTTTCCTGCCTATGAAGGGCAAATTATTAGTGATCGTTATGGGGCTTATCGGCATTTTGAAGATGAAAAAAGGCAGATTTGTTGGTCTCACTTAAAGAGGGATTTTCAAAGATTCGCACATAGTCGAAATGAAGCATTGGCAGAATATGGTAGGATATTAGAGCAAATTGGTTATGAGGTCTTTGTTCTAGAAAAGGCCTTTAAAAATCAAGTCATTAATAACTTGTTTTTTATAAGGCGAATTCGCAAATTAAAAAAGCGAATGATTTATACCCTGAAAGGAATTTTACGAGTTCCTGATTGTCCTCACGCCCATCGAGTCGCCCAAAACTTGCTCAATAGTTTTGAGATGATGTGGCGGTTTGTTGATAACCGAGAGATTGAACCAACCAACAATTTGGCAGAAAGACAGATTCGAAAATATGTTGTTTATCGCAAAAAATCCTTGTTTACATGGTCTCAGAGAGGAAACGAATTTATTGAGCGGATCTTCTCTCTTTTCTTGACCTGCCGATTACAAAATCAGAACTCCTTCTTAAGGCTTTCTAGCCTCGTCTCCAATAGCACCTAGCTACCCCCTGAACGCGTACATAATTTCCTCAAATGACCAGCTTCTTCCTTAAAAAAAATAGCCTTAATCTACCTCCTTTGGTGACTCTGCAAAAAAAAATCTATCTTTTTTACTTTCTCTATTGACCCCTCTGTCTGAGCCCTACTAACATCGTCCAAATGGGTCAATTAAGTTGGCACCCCCCCCGGGGGTCAATTAACCTGGCGCCCGACATTTGCATTTGTGGGTTCTTTACAACTCTCATTTTTTATATCCAAAAAGTAAAATTTGATCATTTTCTACTTTATAAACATACAAATTTTTCATCGAAGTTACCACAAATTTATCTCAACGAAGATCTTTTTTTGAGGAAGAGAGAGGGCTATTCTCTTACAATTATCAACGAAGTTTTCGTAAAATCACCAGAATCTACATAGGTTTTGAACAAAATCAGCCAATATCAGCGGATGTGTAAAAATCTTCATACAAAAAAATTGGCTACAAATCCAGTCTTTCTCTCGGTTTTATGGGTTTTCTGTCAGGCACTAACTAGTGTCTGGTAGAAAACCCCTATTTTTTAAATTTTGAGTATTATGACGATCAAAAAATTCAACCTTATTTTTATCAAATTTACAAATTAAAAGAAAAAATTTTGAGAAATTCTTCCCTCATTTTTTTATTTTTAAAAAAATCTTAAAAAGTAAAACTTATTCCCTATTTTTAGATAAATACCAGGGTTTCTGACACCATTTTTATATTTTACTTTTTGATGATTTAAACTTAAGCCGCGAGCCGTGTTACCGGATCACGAACTCGGTATCTTTTAGCTTTTCTTTCTGCAGCTTTTTGTTCTTTAAATTTTAAAATAGCTCCTATGCGGCTAATATTATACCCAACAATTGCCAAAGCAACGTAAACTTTAAAACCTTTAATCCCGTGATCTGGGCAGTAATCTAATCCATGAACTTCTAATGCGTTGATCACAGATTCTACAGCTGAATGTTGACGGCGAGCTTTAAGAAAATTTTTATCATTTTCTAATTCTTGAACCTTCTTTGATAATTTTCCCTTCCTTGGTAAAATAACATTTTCAATTTCTTTTTTTAATTCTTCTTGATTGCTTGGAGAATGGAATCCTTTGTCGTAACTTACCTGGCGTAAATTCGGAAATCGCTTTTTTGCTTCTTTAACCATCGGAACTGCAACTTGTTCATCAGATTGTTTTTCCATAACTTGATGATATAAAATAAACTGATATTGATCTTCCAAAACGCAAACTCTTAACCCTAATTCAACAGGAACCCCAGCTTTCCCTTTCACAACCCATTCTGTGTGAGGTTCAAAAATTGAAAATACCTTCTCTTCATGAGGAATCGCTTCGCCCAAAATAACACGTCGTTCAATCTGGTTGATTTGCCGGGCGGCATGCTCCATAAATCTTTCAACGATTCCTTTGTTTACTTCTGTCAACAACCCGCTGTTATTAATCTTTAAAAGCGTAGATTTTGCTTTCTCTAAAAAACATTGCGCTGCAGCAATATAGTTTCGATGAGCTTCTTTTATCTCTTGCTCTTTTTTTTCTTTTCTGTCTTCCGATCTCGCATGCCCACGTTTTTTATTTTGAGCCTTACGCATTAATTTGTTAAGAGATTTATAATTGTATTGATATTGACGCCAATCAGATAACCCCTCCTTCTTCCGAGTAGACGAGGAGTGTTACCACCCTCATCCCTCACAGACCCGGACGAGCGCAATTCACGCATCCGGTTCTTCACATTATAAGTTTTGCTCATTTCAGATATATCCATGATAAATCCTAGCTTTTGGTAGTGGGTATTTTTCCAAGAGCTTCTCAAACGCTCCCCAAACGATCCTACTTTTCCAGGATCGCCGAGATAGCCATTTCTGCCATGCTCTCGATGCTCTATGTCTCACTCGATTGATGCTTCTATAGTTTCCAGTAATGCCATAGTAGGCATAATGGCCTATGAGCATCTGTTTCAGCTTCCTATGTTGCTCCTCAAGCCCCGTATGGCGACTTTTCTTGCAGTACGTAGTAATCGCTTTCACTGTTCGTGAGAGTCTCGATTTTGCAGTCCTTCGATGAACCACCATCTTTCCTTCTCGAGATTTTCCCCATAGATGGGTGAATCCTAAGAAGTCAAACATGGCTGTTTCCTTTTGTTGCTGTTTTGCCATATGCGGGCGAAAGTCGATTACTCGAGTCTTCTCAGGATGAAGTGCAAGGCCGTATTTGGCAACCAATACCTGATAAACACGCTGGCAATCGTAAGCTCGCTCAAATACTATAACAAAATCATCAGCAAACCTTGTTAGACTACAGCGTCCTTCCATACGTGGAACAGCGTCTTCTGCAAACCACAAATCAAGTACATAGTGCAGATAGATATTAGACAAAATCGGCGCTACCACAGACCCTTGCTGGGTTCCTATTGATGACCGCTTGATTTGACCGCTTTCCATCACACCCACTTTTAACCATTTGTCTATCGTTCGTCTAATAATACCGTCTTTGACTCTGAGGTCGAGAAATGCACGCAATTGTCGCAGGTTCACGGTGTCGAAAAACTTTCGTATATCAACTTCGAGCACCCACTGTCCCCCCTCCTTCATAATATGATTCCAGAGGTCTCTAAGAGCCTGGTGTGCCGATCTGTTCGGCCGAAATCCATAAGAAACAGATAAAAAATCCTGCTCATATATGGGTTCCAGTATCATGGTGATTGCACGTTGTAGGATTCTATCCTCGAACGTTAATATACCAATCGGCCGTCGATCACCCTTCTCCTTTGGGATGTAAACACGCTTCGCGGGACTTGCCTGGTAACTGCCTTCTCTAAAACGTCTTAGCAGTGACTGTAAGTTCTCTACCAAGTTCTGCTCATAGTGTTTAGCTGTTTGTCCGTCAATTCCCGCAGCTCCGTCTTTGCGCGTTAAGTTGTAAGCTTCCCGCATCCATTCATCATCAATCACGTGATTGAGTGATGTGAATGTTCGCTGCGGGTTTTCTCTAGCCCATGTGGCTATCCATTGTTGTTTCGTTAACACATCCATGTGTCTCAGTGTACCTCTCGTGTTTCCCAATAATGGTTCTTATAATGTGGTGATCCCTTCCCTTCAGTGGGTCCCCGTGAGCCGAGTTCCCCACCTGCAACGGTACTATTGATCACTAAGACTTCCTATGGTTACTGCCTGGTCATTTATGTATTCACTTCCAGGTTCCTATTGCTGCTCCCTCATTCGCTTCTACAGAACGGATGCCTTCCTGTAGACCTGGTCTCTCTCCGCCTCGAAACCTTTGGCTTCTCCAATAGGTCACACATAGGATCTCCCAGGTTCCTGTCAGTTCCATCCTGTACCTCTGCCCTCCTCTTAGATTCCGGTCGGCGGTTGGACTCTTACCCTAACGAGTCCTCCCTTCTGTCCCCACCTTTATGAAAATGAAGACGCCAGCAACATGGAGAATTTCGGAACTCAATCACACGGCTTCGGTACCTGCTGTCTACGCTTCACGAATGCCGTTACCGACATCCGTGCAAGACTCGCTTCAGAGTGGTGGTTAACCTTTCTCTGGAGGGAGTCGAACCCTCTGGATCTGTATGAGTGGTTTCATTCTTTCATCTTATCCCCCACTCCCAGTCTTTGCCTGGCGCAACACAAAGTTCTCCTATTAAAAAAATAACTTTGCGCATGGCATCTAATAACAAATTAATATCTGTTGGATAGTGCACATTTGTTTCAACAACGAACGAATCGGAGCGTCCTTCCAGCGGGGCGTCTTTTTTTTTTAATAAATTGTGTCCTGCTTTTACCACAACCTGATTGATCTTATCGAGAATTTCAGGCGTTAATAAACAAACATTATCTTTGATTGTTTGAAGCTCGTAGTAGTGTTTATCCCAAAAATCAGCATGTCCAAGCATTTGACGAATGACGGAATGACTATTGGCTTGTTCATGAACGCGATCGTA
>JAGOVS010000196.1 GCA_018060625.1 Bacteriovorax sp.
TCTCATGATTTCCCTCTTTTCCTTAAACGCTAGCGCCGAAGTAGATTACCAATTAAATAATTGGTGGTTCATAAAAAATAATGGACACCCTTTTAGTGTCTTTTCTCCGGCCAAAATTGGCATTGATCTAGGATTGGAAAATGTCTACTCAACCCCCCTTTATGCGGCAACATCAAAAAATCGTGTACTCGTGGCCGTCATTGACTCTGGCCTTGATTTTGATCATCCAGACTTTCAAAACACTGTGGCCTTAAATCAAAAAGATCTTTTCAACAACGGCGTCGATGACGATGAAAATGGCCTTGTCGATGATACCTATGGTTGGAATTTTTTTGATAATAATTTTGCCCCCAATGACCTCAATGGACACGGCACCCACGTCGCAGGAATTATTCATAAAATCACCCAAGGTCGTGCCGACATACTCCCCATTCGCTACAGTGGCGCCGATGCTAGCGGCAATGGTTGGTTTTTAGTCCAGGCCATCAACTACGCAGTCTTAAGAGGGGCAAAACTCATAAACTGCAGCTGGGACGGGGAATTGTTTGAGCAAAATGTTTTGAACGCCATGAAACGCGCAGGAGAAAAAGGAGTTCTTTTTGTCGTGGCCGCAGGAAACAATGGCACAGATAACGATGCCCTCCCAAATTTTCCTGGGAATTTTGGATTAGATAATATTTTGGTGGTGGCCAACTTAGAACCAACAGGGGCCCTTGATCGTTACAGCAATTTTGGAAAAAAAACAGTCGATATCGCCTCACCGGGAACGTATATCATGAGTTCAAAATTAGGTGGTGGGTATGTGATGATGGATGGAACATCCATGGCCTCCGCCACGGCGACAGGATCCCTGGCGCTACTTAAATCCCTCTACCCTGAACTTAGTTTTTTTGAACTTAAAGAGTTATTAATAAACTACGCACAACCAAATCATAAACTCGTCAAACGAGTCAAGGCCGGCGGGTTCATTAATATTTCAAATGTCATCAACCGTACTCACTCTCCCTTGGTGCAAATCCCAGAATCGTCTTGGAAAAGAATTCCAGTCAAAATAGAAAGCCACCATCCCTATGGATCTGGCCATCAGATCTTTTTTGCCGAGGCCCCTAAAACAGCAAAAAAAATGAGATTGCTTTTTGAAAAAATTGAGATCGCTAATCAATCAGACCAACTTTGTTTACACCTAAAAAATGAAGGGGTCATTGAGTGCCTAAGTGGTAAAAAAGAAAATTACACTACTCAAATCATGGAAGGATCAAAAGTCACAATCAACCTTGAGACCTATTCAAAAACCTCCTCTTTTGGTTTTGTTATAAGAGCTATTGATTATATCGAGTAGCTTATTTTCCTTCCATTAAGTTTTAATCGTTGTAAGTTATTGAGTCTTTACAAATGTACTACGACGTGGTACAATCAAAAGCATGAAATATTCTTGGGACACAAATAAAGAAAAATTAAATATAAGGAAGCATGGGGTTTCTTTTCTTGAGGCCAAGGAAGCATTGAATTGTGGACTAGTTGTTGTACTTAGAGAAGACCTCGACTCTGGTGAAAATCGATACGTTTATCTTGGGATGTGCAAAAAATTGAATGTTCTAATCGTTGTGGCCGCCCATCCTGAAGAGAAGGTCACTAGGATTATTTCGGCCCGTAAGGCAAACAAGAAGGAGAAAAAATTTTATGAAACGCAATTATGATTTTTCTAAAGCGGCAGTTATAAAAGGTGCAATTAAATCAAAAACTCAGGTTGATTCTGCGATTGCTGAGCAAAAGACTTTAACTTCAATACGTCTTGATAAAGAGATTGTTGAAGTGGCAAAGCTTAGGGCCAAAGAAGAAGGCGTAGGATATCTCACTTGGTTGAACAAAAAACTTAGACTTGTTGTTCTTGGTGAAGAAGGACTTGAAGATAGAGTTAACAAGCTAGAGAAAGCCGTTTTTAGCAAAAAGAAAGCTATTTAAATTAAACTCCCCTCAATCCCCCCGCTTCTTTTTCAAGAGAAGCGCCTCTCGTCTTCTTTTTTTAGCGGAGTCATTTTTCACCAGTCGCACATCGCTTCCAATGAAAAAAACAAATCAAATACTCACATCCCCCGCTTCTTTTTCAAGCGGCCGCCTCTCTTCTTCTTTTTTTAGCGGAGTTATTTGCTGTTTTTTTCCCTTAACAACATTCAATTTCTTAAACTTAATCAACAACTCTCCTTGCTTATTTTCAAATTCTGGATTGCCTTGATCGACGCCTTCTGGAATAGAAAATATTCTTTCAAAATGCACTTTGGAAATGCGCTTAGATTTTTTTGCAGCATCTTGGGTAACAGACTCCACATCACCCTTTAGCTTTATTTGCCCTTTCTCAATTTTTATATCTAGAGGTTTATCTTTTATCTGGGCCACTTTTAAAACAAGTGTCACATCATTCTCTGTTTCCTTCCAGTCGTATTCACCCACCACATCGCCCATCTCCATCTGTGGCATTCCCCCAAAACCATTTTGCTGAAATTTTTTGATAAGATCACTAAAATGATTATCCATCCGATCATCAAAACTTCCAAAATCTGAATCATTAAAGAGAGAACGAATCATCTCTTCGCGTGCCTTCATGATCTCTTTGATTTGAGCATCAAGATCCGTTTGTTTCGTTTGGGAAAGAAGAGAGGACGAGAATAATAAGGTCATGAGAACAAATAAAATTTTTTTCATACTGCAAATACCTCACAAAAAAAATTAAATTTCAACGAGCTTTATAATATCATAGGCCGGTGTTTCATAAGGATGATTTTTTTTTAAGGCCGTAATAATTTCCTTAATAAGATGATCCTCACAAACCATTTCTATCTTTTTTTCTTTCACTCTTTCAAGTCCACCAACGTCACCAAGAAAGGGTTGTGCCCCTTGGAGAGGCCTAAATTGCCCTATTCCAGAAGTTTCAAAAGAGCAGTGCTCATAATTTCCTATTCGACCTGCCCCGGCCGCAAAAAGGGCATTTTTGAGTGCCTCAGCATGCGTTTCAGGAACAAAAATACATAACTTATGCATTCACAAACTCTCCCCAGGAACCCCTAAACGAGAAAAGGTTCAAAGAACTTTCATTCTTTGAACCTTTATATAAAAAGAAACTTTTAACAATTACTTTTTTGGTGCTTTTGGCGCCGCTGGAGCTGCCTCAGCTGGAGCTTTTTCAATGCCAAGAAGTTCAACTTCAAATACGAGAGTCTCTCCACCACGAATTTTTGGAGGTGCACCTGCGTCTCCGTAAGCAAGTTCAGAAGGGATCACAAATTTTGTTAATCCTCCAACTTTCATAAGTTGAACACCTTCAGTCCATCCACGGATAACTCTGTTAAGAGGGAAAGAAACTTCCTTTCCTCTCTCTTTTGACGAATCAAAGACTGTCCCATCAGTTAAAGTTCCATGATAGTGAACTTTTACGATATCCGTTTCTTTTGGAGTTGCCCCTGTTCCTTCTTTAAGATGCTTAAAAGCAAGTCCTGAAGCCGTTTTAGTTGCGCCATCTTTTAAGAATTTTTCAAGGAACTCGCCCCCTTTTTTCTTAACATCGACTGATTGCTTTTCCATACGTGTTTTAAACATGTCCTGGATTTTTTGTTGATAGGCCATAGGATCAACTTTTTGTTTATCACCTTTAGCTGAATCTCTCAAACCGGCCGCAAGAGAGTCAATCTCTGCATCTGACATTTGAAGTTGTGTTAAGCGAGAACCAAACATTGTCCCAATAGAGTAAAATGTTTTTTCTTCTTCAGTTTTAGGATCTTTTCCTTTAGAGCAACCAACCGCCGAAAGGGCAACGACAGAAAGAGCTACTACACTCGTAAGAATTTGCTTTTTCATACTTTCTTATTCCTTGTAAGTTATGGGTGAAAAATAAATATAACTCTAATATTTTAATGCCGATATAAAAAAAGATCAAGTTTCCAGATGCACTTTATGAAATAGTTATGGAATAGTTTTTAAGAGATCAACTTTATTTTGAGTCTTCGGGAGTCTTTCTTCCCAATCTCCGTATAATGGATTGGGAAAAACGATAAATTTTTCTCCAAAATCTTCTTTATGAAGATCAGCTAACGCGCGGCGATCTTCCGCCTTTTTTGCGTCCCAATCTTTATGAAAGTCCCCTAAATTATCTCCCAGAAAAAGAACCACATGGTACTTGCTTAAAATATCCATTCGTCTCTTTTCTTTGCTCCACTCGTCAGTTAAAAAATAAAAATTTTCCTTTTTCGCTGGAATCTCTAAACGCTTAAACATTTCAAGGGTGTCATCTTTTTGACTATCAAGTCGATTGGAGACAAAAAGAACTTCTACCTTTTTCGACAAAGCATAGAGAATAAAATCCTTGGCCCCTGGAACGGCAGAAGCGGCGATTAGTGAAACCCAACGATTAAAATTTTCTTTTTTCCAAGGAATATTATGTTTAATATCATAGGCTCCACCAGCTGAATTATCCAAAACCGTCTCATCAATGTCAAAAACCACCGCCCTTAACTTGTGCGGTTTCCTGTGAGATTTATTTCTAAGATCGTCATCGAGCTTAAGCTTGGCCAAATGATAGGCCTGATAGCAAAGAGCGCGATACTCGCCGCTAGTTTGAAACCATAAATAAGCGCCGATTTGATATTCTTTTTTAGAAA
>JAGOVS010000197.1 GCA_018060625.1 Bacteriovorax sp.
CTCCTGTGTTGATCGTGGTTAGTGGCGTGCAGGTGCTTCTAACACCTGTGCGTCACGCTCAACTTATCCCATCTTTAAATTCATGACAATCCACTCCTTTTTCCTTTTGAGAGAAGGAAGGCGAAAACATTTTTCGCCCTTTTCGTGTTGCCGTTTTTGGCAACACATATTGCGTAGTCGAAAATTCTTCAAATTTATCTCCTAACGCCCTTGGTGATTTTCGAAGCCTTGGTCAAATTCCCGGCGGAGACAAATTCTCCCTTACGCTTCCTCCCGCCCTCAGCGTTTTCTTTTGAGGTCGGATCTGACAAAAAATATTCTCAAGCTCGTGTTGTAGTCTGAGGTGCTTGCATCAAAGAGCACAAACTTTTCGAGTTTGTGTAAGCGCGCTTCGCCGGATTTTTTCAAAACCTGACTCAGACCGTCATCCATAATTTGCAAGCAACGAGAGCAATTCAGTCCCTTCGAAATTGGAAAATTGAGAAAGGCGAACGGCGTGAGCCTCTAAGAGCGCACTTAGACACGATTGCAAATCGTGTTGCGCGGTCCTGCCGACGGCCCCCTCTTTTTAAGGGGGGGATATAACCAAAAATTATAAGCAAAATCATCATCCTAACAACGCCCGTGGCCGTCAAGCACGTCACGATTGCAAATCGTGCATAAGTGCGCATCCTCCGGATGAAACCCTATTTTAGTTTGCAGAAAATCGATTGTTGAAATTTAAACCTATCTTCAAGCTCCATAGAAGGCCCTACAGAAGCGAAAGATAATTTTCACTCCCCATTTCTCTTGAGAGCGATTATAGGAGTCCTAAGAGGCCTATTTACGAGAGAAGTCACTCGAGAAAACGAAACACAAGCTCCCTCCTCTACATATTTTATTTCAAAAAGCTTACGCAACCTCTTCCTTCAATTTTGCCCCTGCTCGAAATCTAATAATGACCTTTTCAGGGATTTTCATCGCCTCCCCTGTTCGTGGGTTATATCCATCCCTTGCCTTGAGTTGAAAAGTCTTAAAGGTTCCTAATCTCATAATTTTGATCTTATTTCCTTGTTGAAGCTCTCTCTTAATAGAATCAAGAACCCCCTCAAGAGCATTTGCCGTATCTGTTTTGGAAAGACCGGTTTCTTTAGAAACTTCAGTAATCAACCTTACTTTGGTCATAGCTTTTTTCATGAGAGAGGCTCCTTTTCTGTTTATTTTTCATAAAATGCCCTAAAAAATTGAATGATGGGGGCCGGATGAATCGAGAGGTTCACGTCCGGTCCTGCGAGGGACTGGCGGGGAAGTTCCGCCGGTCTACTCACCTCTCTGAATCGGCGTTGCTTTGCAGCCACGGGCGTCGTTAATAGTCTCTCAAAATAGACAAATTAAGTTCCGTAACGGAAACAATTATAGGAATATGTTTTCTTGTTTTTTCACTGATCCTGTGAATATCTCAGTGGGAACTCCCGGCAGAAGATGTCTTTCCTTTTTTGTTTCAGTCCTAAGAATATCTCTGCATACTTTTTAAGCACTCGTTATTTTTTGCAAATCGCCGTTAAGTGCACCTCTCACGCAACGCGAGAGAGGTGGGCAATCATGAAGCGTTTTATGAGTTAGTTTTCATACCAGCCTTCTACAACGCTAATTTCAATATTGTCGTCACTGTTACTAACCTTCCACGCAAAATCATTCTGCTCTAAGTATTTCTCTATGTACGATAGATCTTCTGTTGTGCTAGATCTTTGTTTGGCAGCGAATATGCCCGAATCAACTCCGAGGAGCAACTCGTAGGTGGCCTCTTTGTACATTGCTTTCGCGTTGTTCTCCCACAAGTTTTTGTTTTCCAACAACGTTTTCACCTTTGTAGGTCTGAGAAGTTTTATATACTTTGTCTCGTTTGTATCTCCCATTGGTAGTTTTTGGAGAGGAAGAACAAAGCCTTCGGCATTTTTTAAGGCAGCTCCACGGGACCAATTACCCCCGATCCAGGCATCCACGTGCTCCACTTTCCGGTTGTACTGAACATAAAACGTCCACTTTTCATGTTCTTCTTCCATGGATAAAGCATGCTGTGTAACTAGGAGATGTGCGCTCAGAAAAAGTACCGCTGTGAAAGTTAATGTCTGAAGAAATTTTTTATGCATGATAGTTTTCCTTTTTTAAAGTTATTACATCAATAAGGGGGGAAGAAGAAAAATCGGGAAATATCCAACGCTGAGGTTTATCTTCAAAAAATAGACTTTATAGTCTAAAATGTACCCTTTGTTCCAAAAATATAGATTTATTTATTTATTTACAATCATTAAAATTATAGGAGTCCTAAGAGGCCTATTTACGAGAGAAGTCACTCAAGAAAACGACGCACAAGCTCCATCCTCTACACATTTTATTTCAAAAAGCTTAGGCAATATCTTCCTTCAATTTTGCCCCTCCTCTGAATCTAACGATCCTCCTCTAAGGAATTTTCATCGCTTCACCTGTTCATGGGTTATGCCCTTCCCCTGCCTTGAGTTGAAAAATCCTAAAGGTTCCTAATCTCATAATTTTGATCTTACTTCCTTGTTTAAGCTCTCTCTTAATAGATTGAAGCATCCCCTCAAGAGCAAGTGCTGTATCCGCTTTGGAAAGACCGGTTTCTTTAGAGACGTCAGTGATCACCCCTGCTTTAGTCATGACCTTTTTAGCTTCAGCTTTTTTCATGAGAGAGGGTCATTTCCTGTTTGTGTTTCATAAAATGCTTTAAAAATTCCTCTAACAGGGCTTCATCCGGAGGATGCGCGCTTACACAAACTCGAAAAGTTTGTGCTCTTTGATGCAAGCACCTCAGACTACACTCAAGAAGATTTTTTGTCAGACGCGACCTCAACTGAAAACGCTGGGAGAGGGAGAAGGACGAAGGAGAATTTATCAGATGTAGAAGTTTGAGGCAGGCCTCGAAAATCGCCAAAGGCGTTAGGAGAGAAATTGAAGAATTTATCGACTACGCAATATGTGTTGCCAAAAATGGCAACACGCTTACGGAGGATCAACACAATTTTTTAGAGAAGAAACAATCTTGAAATACTCCCCAATATTTTCATTCCATCTGTACACTTCCTCAACCAAAGGTCCTCCACAAATCTTACATGGACAAGCTTTAACTTTGGACGATCCTTCCTCATAAACATCTTCTCCTGAAACACTCTCAACAAGATCTTCCAAATTTGCTTCCTCAACATCCAACATCTTTCTTTCTGCCCGAATCTTCTTAAAAAGGCCTCCATATCCAATCAACCTTCTTCCTTTCAAGCCATAGTGAAGCTCCGACAAAACCTTTGGATCAATATAGTCTCTTCCATATTTATCCTTCTCAACTAAAGAAGACGGCTTCGTCGCATACTTAGCCACCTCTGCTACGATAGACTCTAATCTACCTTCCCCTTTACTCGTCATCACACGAATATCAACCTGTGTAATAGAGACATCCCTCATTGATTCCTGCCACAACCTCAACAGTTCATCTCTCTCCAAATAAAGACCGCTACTTCTTTTGAAATATTCGTCTGGGACCATTAAAAACGTGTGAAAATGAGGATGCCAGTCCTTTCTTTCTTGACTTCGAGGAACCTCAAGTGACTTAAACCAAGACCGTGCCACATTCTTTACGACCTTACGCTTAATAAACCTTTTGAACCCCTTACCCATCTCATCGATTTTTCTGTTCAAATTCTCTCCAGAGACATTTGGAACCGTCAGGGTCAACATCACTGGTACATCTGTTGGATGTTCCTTAAAATGAGCTTTTACAAGATCAAGAGTCTGGCTCCTAACCACTAATGACTTCCGCCACTGGCACATTGGACAAGTTCTAATCTTACAAAAATTAGCCCTCTTCAACTTCTTCCCGTGCTCCACAATCTCACATGCTTCAAAGCAAAGTTCTCCCCCACACCCTTTGAGAAGATCCCCATACCGTGTTAAATCGGATAACTCGTAATAAGCACATGATAACAACCGAAGCATCTTCTTGTGCTTCTTCCATGGTCTTTCTTTTCCTGATTGTTTTAAATCCCTTAGAACAAGGAATGAATTTTGGTGTTGACTCTTCTGATCTTTTTTCTTATTTTTCATGGAGAGAGGGTGCCTTTTGTATGTTTTTTGGTAAGCACAGAAAAGATACAAAGCCCCGCTCTCTTTTTCAACCCCCTTTCTTCTTTTCTTCTTCCTTCCTCCTAATTTCTTTCTAAAACCTTTGCCCCAGAAATCACAAAAAACTGTACCTAACGCCAGTCAGAGACAGAAAAACCCTCACTATTTTGATTCGATGACCATTGTTTCTATATAATCAAGATAAATAGTCGACCCTAAAAAAAACCGAATCTCCCCCCCAAAGGGGAAGTGCCTTCATTGTCGCTATGCGCGTCAAGGGTACGCAAGCAAAGCTTGCCCCCTTCGGGGCCCTTGACCCGCGCGACAACTCCGGCCTTTTCCCACCATCGATTCAAGGATGAAAAGGTTCATCCTTGAACCTTCCTCTAAAAAGATTATTTTTGGAAATCGTCTTCTTTGAGGTCTCTTGTCCAGTTACCATAGGTCACGCTAACTGCGGTCCATGTTCCCTGTAAGTTGTAAGCAACGACCTCTGCCTGAGACATAAGATTCCTCAAGGAGACCATTTCTTCTTC
>JAGOVS010000048.1:0-3597 GCA_018060625.1 Bacteriovorax sp.
AAACCAATCAAGGTTGATTTAACGGCTTCATAAACATTTTTAAACCAACCACAGAAAGTTAGTTCTGGTTCAATATTTTTCTTAAGGTGAATTGTTTCCATCATATTTCCTTAGTAAACACTCTTTTTTAACGATCAACTTCGCCAAGCACGATATCGATACTACCAATAGAAGCAACAAGGTCAGCAATCATTTGCCCTGGGGCCATTATTGGAAGCATAGAAACGTGAGTAAAACATGACGACTTTACTTTCAATCTGTAAGGAGTTTTCCCTCCATCAGAAATAAGGTGGTAGCCAAGCTCTCCTCGTGGACACTCTGTTCTCAAGTAAATTTCGCCAGCAGGTACTTTAATAATTTTTGGAACTTTCCCCATAACTGGGCCTTCTTCAATTCCAGCGAGAACTTGACGAATAATTTTTACAGATTCAAACACCTCTTGAACACGTACATGGTAGCGGTCCCAACAGTCTCCCACAGAACCTTTCTCACCTACGCCCACTGGAATATCGAATTCAAATTTTTCATAATATCCATAAGGACGAGTTTTGCGAAGATCCCATTGTACACCTGATCCACGAAGAACTGGTCCCGTTGCCCCGTAATCATACGCCTGCTCTTTTGTCACGATACCAACATTGGCCGTTCTCCCAATGAAGATTTTATTTTCCCCAACGAGATTGTGGTATTTTTTAAGATCAACTTCAAAGCGATCTACAAATGTTTCGATGCGCTTTAACTGTTCATCATTGATGTCATTCCAGACTCCACCAATCCAAACATAATTATAAAGCATTCGAGCTCCACTAAGCTCTTCAAATAAACGCAAGATCTCTTCGCGATCTTGGAAGGCATATAAAAAAGGAGTAAAGGCCCCAAGGTCAATGGCGTATGTTCCAAAGAAAATAAGATGAGAAGCAATTCTTTGAAGTTCTGCAACGAGAACACGAATATATTCGGCCCGTTTTGGCACTTCTGTTCCCAGCATTTTTTCAACAGTTAAAGCATATCCCCACTCCATACTCATGGCAGCAAGGTAATCCATGCGATCAACAAAAGGAATAATCCCACGGTAATCTAAATGTTCAGTATGTTTCTCAAAACATCTATGGAGATAACCCAAATGAGGAATGGCCTCTACGACAATTTCTGAATCCGTTTTAATCTCAACTCGAAGAACCCCGTGAGTCGCAGGATGCTGAGGCCCCATATTTAAAGTAAGGAGGTCTGATTTTAAAACTTCTTGATCACCTAAAATAATTTTGTCTTCAAGTGTATTATGTTCTGTATGAGCTGACATATTACTCACCATCCTTTTCTTCTGCAGAATCTTCACTCGCGCGATCTTTCCAACTATTTGAAACGCGCTTAGGATCCCCAAGCTCTTCTTTTAAACGCTTTCCAAAGATTTGATCAGCGGTATTATTTTTTTCTGGTGGATTAACGACCATATCAAGGTATTTTTCTTGAACGATATAATCGCGTCTTAGTGGATGCCCATCCCAATCATAAGGACAAAGAATTCTTCTTAAATCAGGGTGACCTGTAAAATCCACTCCGATCATATCAAACGTTTCTCGTTCCTGAAAATTGGCAGCACTCCAGACTGAAGTGACTGATTGAATTTTTGGTAGATTATTTTTATCACCCCGAGGCAGTTTAACTTTTAAAATAACTTCTAAATTTTTTGTAAAGCTCGCCAGGATGTAACTAAGCTCTAAACGGTCGGTATAATCTGTACCTGTAATCACTTGAAGCACATTAAAATCAAAGTCCGATGAAGACTTCAAATGTTGACAAACCTCTAGGATGCTTTCCGCTTCAACGGTAATGGTCTTATCACCAACTGTAACAGCGAGATTAAGAACAGCTTTAGAAGCTGAAACAGTCTTATTTAAAAATTCGATTATTTGATTATGCATTTTTCACCCACCGATCACGAAGAAGTCGCTCACTGGCGATTTTCTTTTGAAGAGTCATAATCCCCTCGATTAAAGCTTCTGGACGTGGAGGACAACCTGGAACATAAACGTCGACAGGAACAACCTCATCCACACCTTTTAAAACGTGATAGCCATGTTGCCAATAAGGTCCACCTTTATTTGCACAAGAGCCCATCGAAATAACATAACGAGGTTCAGGCATTTGCTCATAAAGCGTTTTAATTCTTGTGGCCATCTTAAACGTTACCGTTCCAGCGACAATCATTAAATCCGCGCGACGAGGAGTGGCCATAAAGGCCCCACAACCAAAGCGCTCTAAATCGTATTTGGCCGCTCCAGTCGCCATCATTTCAATCGCGCAACACGCGAGACCAAAAGTCATCGGCCATAGAGAGTTCTTACGTCCCCAGTTTAAAAAATCATCAACTTTCATCAAAACGACGCTGTCTTGCATCTCGTGCTCCTATTTTGTACGCACAAAATTTTTCTAATAAATCTTCACAATTATGACATAAATTTACCGATGCAACCAGGTATCGTCAATCAGATTGCTTGAGAGATTTCTTCAATTAATTGGGAAAATGCTTATGACGAGATGCTTTTAAATAGTTGAGAATTTTTCACAACGAATTCTGAAATCTTCGAACATAGTTTTGTAGGCGTTTCGCCCTTCGTCTCCCTCGGCAATTGACGCCGGAGCACGAGTGATTTTATTTTGCATGAGCGAAAGTCGGTTTTGATCGTTCTTGCAAACACGATCCATGATATTTGTATATTCTTTGACTGCTGCAACAGGATAAGGCAAGCCCCAAGCGGAGGATATAAAAAGGGCCTCGGCATCAGTGGCCTGGGGCATATCTTTTTCACTAAGCGAATGTTTTTCTATCTCTTTTTTAAAATCATTATAATGATTTCCAACTTTATAAAATTCTTGAATACCCATTTCTTTAGAAAGACTGCCTAATTTTTTATCAAACACTTTTTGGCAATTTGAGCGTCCTGCGGCACTGCGAGGAAACAACTCAAAGAGAACATTGCACTCAACTATATAAGCGTCAACTTCTCCACCACGTCCCTCCACGGTCCCTTTAATAAAATCTTTTAAGGCAAAATGATGATCATAGGGATTAAAAGCTTCACGATAAGTATAATGAGTTAACTCATGGGCAAAATCCAGAATCGCATCGAGAGTTTTCAGGTGGCGATTGAGATAAACTTTTGATTTTGTCTCATACATAACCTGACTAGGATTAGAAGCTGAAAATCTCCTAATGAGAGTGGTATCAGTTAAAGAGCCTTCCCCTATCGCTATAACATCATATAGAGTAAGACCTTTTTGGGCGGCCTTTTCTGTTGCCTTATCCAAGATCTTCTTCCCACTACTTACTTTCTCCAAACGTTTTACCAAGCGTTTAAAATTTTCTTCATCAGAGCGATTTTTTTGATACCAGGGCTCATTAAAATTAAGCTCTTCATCTGGAGTCGCATCAAAAAATGTCAACTCTGCTCGAGAGTTTCCCTGAGTCAAATAAAGAAAAAGGAGAATTAAGAGAGCGTTCTTCATGAACGATCGTATCGGTCACACTAAAAGGAAAATGAATATAATGTTGATTATGTAGGAGAGAAAGTGAAGGAGGGAGATTCAACACTTATT
>JAGOVS010000048.1:3697-18004 GCA_018060625.1 Bacteriovorax sp.
CACTTATTTAATAATTGAGCAATTTCGATGTCTACTATTATCAAACATCCACTATCCCTTTGCCCCTCCTTTCATTTTCTCCATTATTATCTTTAATAAGAAGACTTTTCCCCATTATTTCAAGGAAGAAATTTATGAAAAAATCGCTCTCAACTCTCCTTACGTCTTTAGGTCTCACAATCATTTTTGGTCATTGCAATGCTGAAGGAAAACCTCCTGAAAGTGCCGGAGAACTCATTGTAAAATTAAAAACAAACAACTCACTCCCTAAAATGCAAAATTTAAAAAGCGTCCAACACTTATTCGGCCAACTTTATGTTTTACGCTCGAATAATATTGCGGAAATTGAAAATCAACTTAAAAACAATCCTTCTATTGAATATATCGAACGAAACCACCGTGCCTTAAAAAGAAAGCTCCCAAGTCCTGATAAATCGTCCCGCGTCCAACCTGATCACTTTCCCTTTGAAAACTCGGAATTTAACGATCCCCAAATTCATCGCGTCTGGTCCTTTGCAAATGCACTAGACAAAGGTGTTTCCGTCAATGCTGCTTATAAAGAATACGGGACCCCTAATACCACTCCCATTATTGTGGCCGTTGTAGATACTGGTATAGACAGAGAACATGAAGATTTAAAAGATGTCGTATGGAAAAATACCCATGAAATCCCAAACAATGGCATTGATGATGATGAAAATGGGCATATAGATGACGTTTATGGAATAAATACGCTCAATAGAGATGCGGCAGGAAAGGCCACAATGGATAATAGTGACAAACATTCCCACGGAACACACGTTGCTGGAACTATTGGGGCCAAGCAAAATAATAATATGGGAATTGCAGGCATTGCTTCTAATGTAAAAATTATGGCCATAAAAACAGTTCCGAACAATGGAGACGAAACAGATATCGATGTCGCCGAAGCTTTTCTCTATGCCGCAAGAAATGGTGCTCGTATTATCAATTGCTCTTTTGGAAAGAGTAATAATGAAGGGAAAAAATTAATCCCTGAAACGTTGAAATATATTGCAGAAAATTATGGTGTACTCGTTGTCGCTGCTGCGGGTAATGATTCTGCTGACATCGATAAAATCCCTACATACCCGGCAAGTTTTGATAATGAAAATCTACTTATCGTTGCTTCAACAAATACCTCAGGTGGTTTAAGCAATTTTTCTAACTACGGATTAAAAAACGTTGATCTTGCGGCCCCTGGATCAAGCATTTACTCTACAACTCCTAAGAGCAGGTATGAATCAATGTCTGGAACCTCAATGGCAGCACCAACAACTGTCGGTGTTGCTGCCGAAGTTCTCTCTCATTATCCAAACTTGACTTATCTCCAACTGAAAGTAGTACTCCTACAATCTGTGACAAAAGTAGATAGTTTTAAAAACAAAATGCTTACAGGGGGAAGAGTTGATCTTTTAAAAGCTCTACAGATTGCAAGAAGCTTGCAGTAAATTTATTCATTGGCGGCTGGTGCAGAATCTGCAGATTCAGCACCGCCGTCATTTTTACTATTTTCTTTATCGTCTTCATCGTCAAATTTAATGTCAAAAAACTCTTTTGAATCTTCCACTTTTAATTGTGGTTCTGGTACTGTAATAGCAGGAACAAAGGCCCTTCCCATAATTTTTCTTTGCCTTCTCATTATATAAGCAGAAGGCTTATTAATTTTAAACTTAATTGGATTTGGTAATACGGCGGCCATCAATGCAGCCTCATGCCGAGTGAGGAATTTTGCCTTTTTATGAAAAAACTTTTGGGCCGCCGCTTCAACTCCATAAACCCCTCGACCTAATTCAATCACATTGAGGTAAACTTCTAAAATACGCTTTTTACTCCAAAATAATTCAATCAGAACTGTGAAATAGGCTTCCATTCCTTTTCTCAGCCAACTTCTAGCTGGCCATAAAAAAACATTTTTGGCAGTTTGTTGCGAGATTGTACTCGCTCCTTTTTGCTTTTTATGAGTTTTGTTGTACTTCATGGCCGCTTCAATTGCTTCAAAATCAAAACCATTGTGTATATAAAACTTTGCATCTTCAGCACGTATCACTGATTTCTGCATCGATCCAGCAATCTCTTCTAAAGGAACCCATTTTTTCTCAATGCCAATTCTCTCTTTTGAAAGAAGTGAGCTGGCGCTTCTCCAAAACATTAGTGGAGTATAAGGTACTGGAGAGAAGCGATAGAAAATGACCAAGCAAAAACTAAAAGCGATAAAACCCAATAGAATGGTCAAGAATGGACGAATAATTGTCATAGAATGTGATTATGGAAGTTCATTTAAGCTTAGGCAAGTCTCTTTTGTTGTCATAAAACACCCTGTAGAATATCCATTTCTTTATTATACAATGGGGTTTTTACATCAAGTAGTCCTAAAAATGTATGGAAGACATTATCGTGAGAAAAGGCCATTTTAGATCTTTCTTGTAAAATTTTATAATCGATCTTCTTGGCCGTATGTCCTCCGAACCACATTATGGCCGGAATATTTTTTTGTTCATCTGGCGCTAAGAAATAAGGAAGCCCATGAAGGTAGACACCATTTTCACCAAGTGATTCCCCATGGTCACTCACATAAAATAGACTCGTCCCAAACACATGAGAGTTCTGTTTCAATAGATCTATAACTTGAGAAAGAAAATAGTCTGTATATAAGATGGCATTATCGTAGGCATTATTAATCTCTTCATTTGTGCATTTCTCTAATTCATTCGTTAAACAAACTGGTTTAAAGACCTGATACGAGGTTGGATATCTCTTATAATAATGGGGCCCGTGATTGCCCATTTGATGAAGTACGATAAAAAGATCGCCCTCTTTTTTCTTGTTAATATAATCTTGGAGTCCAACAAGCATCCCAACATCTCGACATTCAGAATCACAAATTGTATTTAAAGGTGGATTTTTAAAATCTTCATAAGTAACCCTATCCGCTACGCCCTTAGAATTTGAATTATTATCCCTCCAAAGCACACTCACTTTCTTTGTATGACTTAAAATATCCAATAAGTTTTCAGTTGTTGCGGCCTTATCAGAATTAAATTGCCCTCGTCCAAAATGTGAAAAAACACAAGGAACGGAAATAGCAGTTGATGTTCCACAAGAGGTCATATTGGAAAAACTAATAATTTTTTCTTTTTTTAACAATGGGTTTGTCTCTTTAGCATATCCATTTACAGAAAAACGGTCTCTCCTCGCAGTCTCACCCACTACAAAAATCACCAAGTTCCGCAACTCCCCGCTTCTCTCAATGGTAGCGGTCTCTCCGATTCGAACCAATTGTGTTTTTGCCGAACGGAGCTTCAAACTTGCGAATTTCCCAATAGAAAAAATATAAAAGGTTGGATTAGTGTAACTACGCAACGTTCGATGTTGCCTAAAAAATGTTGCATAATTTTTTCCGAACGAAAGCAACATAACAAAAACAATAGTAAGAGAGACCAAAAAACTTTTCCCTCTCGCAAACATTTCATTCTTAAAAGAAAAAACTTCAAGTTTCGTTTTATAAATAAGAATTGAAGGAATAACTCCTAAAAATACAAAATAGAGAACTAATTTGAAACTAAACAAATCAAAAGCTTCATTCTTATCTGTATGGAGGATATTTAAAACCATAACTTCATCAAGAATAGACCCATAGCTATCCATTACATAAGCGGCCAATGAAGAAAGAAGAAGTATCAAGATTAGAAAAAACTTTGTCGTATATTTAGATCGAAATAAACTGAGGACAATATTAATAAAACTAACCAAGATGACAAACATAGAACTTAGGAAAAATGCAGAACCACCATCAAGAGGATAAATGGCCAATGATTTTTCAAAAAAAGTCCAATTAAAAAAAAGGGCTAAAAAGAGAGCTACACTTAATATTAATTTTGTTTGAGTGGTCTTTAACTTCATAATCTTCTCTGTTTCATTAATTGTTTTTTGTTAAGAATACTGCTTATTTTTTTGAATGTAATCTCTGGAATGTTATTTATTATCTATTCTTTTATTCTTTACGCTTAAATAGACTTTATTAAGACACTACCAAGTCACTTTCTCCTTGCATTATTTTTTTGATGTCCATCGCCGTCAAAAAATCTCCCCATGCATAATTTCTAATTAATACCCTTATTCAAATTAGGAATTATTCTTCTTTTCACATTCATGATTAGTTCCTTCAGGAGTAAATGATTCATTTACACAATATCGTTCAAAGGAGAAGGGATGAAAAAATCAGGAATTCTAATTTCGCTACTATTTGGGGCCATGGCCTTAACAAGTTGTGAGAAGAGTAATGGGGACACTCCACAAATAAGTCCTTCAACTGCACCCTCTATCGTGAGTGCTGAGGTGCCAACCGAAAAACCAGCAGAAACTAAGGCTGAAATGCCGATAGAAACTCCCAAGGAAAAAACTCCTAAAGAAAATACCGATGAAAGACCATGTTAGGAATAACACCTGAAGAAATATCTGGAGGATTTCCAGAATTTTTTGTGGGAGATGATCTTGATGACGCAAAAGTAAACTTTGTCACTCAGGCAAAAATTGATTTAATCAACGCTTATAATGATTTGAAAAGAAGGACCCCTGATTCTGACAAAATTGATCTCTTTGCGGGGTCTCTTGGAAATAAAACTCTCTCCGCAGGAATTTACAAATGGAACTCCCGTGTCACGATTCCTAACGACCTCACTCTCGAGGGTGACGAAAACGACATCTTTATTTTTCAAGTTATGAGAGATTTACGAGTTGGAAGCGATGTTACCATCATATCACAACTCACTTTTGAGATGAGAGAACAAGCTGGCCTTACTGGGCGAGCATTTTCCAAAAATGCAAATATTATTTTAGACAAAAATATAATTACAAAACCTTAAACTGAAAATGAAGTTATGTCTAAAAAGCATAACTTCATTTTTTAAAAAAATTTACTAATGAATTGACTGATTCCTACTTGCAAGTTTCACCAAAAAATAACTTAACTGCATGATCAATTCCTTGATCAATCTAATTAACAAAAAATTAGCGTTTATGTTTATAAAAGCTTAAAATGCCAAGGAAGATAAAACCTGTTGAGATTTTATATGAATGAAGATGCACTTCTTGCACAGTTAAAAAAAACCAATCGGATGTATGCTGTTATTAGCAATGTCAATAGCATGATACTTCACCTAAAAGATTGCGATCTCATTTTCAAAGAAGCCTGTCGCATTGCCGTTGAAGAAGGACAATTCTTAATGAGCTGGATAGGTCAGCTCGACGAAGAAACAAAAACATTAACACCTGTTCAATGGGCAGGAAAAGTCGAGGGCTACCTCTCTGCAATACCCCCTATTTCAATTGAAGACATTCCTACAGGAAGAGGTCCAACAGGCACTGCCTTTAGAACAGGTCAAAGCTGCGTTGCTCACGATTTTCAATCAGAACCAAGTCTTATTCCTTGGCAAAAAGAAGGAGCTAAACGTGGCTACGCCTCAAGTATTGCAATTCCTATAAAAGTTAACCATCGAGTCATTGGAACTTTTACCATTTACTCTGCGGAGTCTCATTTTTTCAATTTAAATGAAATAAATCAACTTGAGGCCCTTACTGATAATATCGCTTTTGCCATTGAAACCATAGAAAATGAAAAATCACGAAAAACGGCTGAGGCCCTTATTCATGCTAAAAATGAGGAACTATCTCGCATACACGATCGCTATGTTTCTCTTTTGGAAAATATGCGTGAAGGCCTGCAGCTCATTAGTTACGACTACCGTTATCTTTTCCTAAACCAAGCCGTTCTCAATCAAGGAAAATCATCGCGAGACAAGTTATCTGGCAAAACAATGATGGAATGTTACCCAGGCATTGAGACAACTGAACTTTTCTCAAGACTTCAAGAATCCATGAATAAGCGCATCCCTCAAACCTTTGAAAATATTTTTACATTTCCCGATGGCACAAAAGAATGGTTTGAATTGCGTTTCTCCCCTGTCCCAGAAGGACTACTCATTCTCTCGCTTGACGTTACAGAAAGAAAAAAAATTGAAGATGACTTACTTCAAAGCAACAAAGAACGTGCTGATGAATTACTTCATAATGCCTCTAAGATGTCTGCCCTAGGTGAAATGGCCGCAGGAATTGCTCACGAAATAAATAATCCCTTATCCATCATTATTATGCAGGCTACTCAACTTTTAAAAAAGCACCAAATTCACGATTTAGAAAAGGCAAGCTTTGAAGAAGGACTCGTCAAAATATCCTCAACGGCACAACGAATTGGAAAAGTTGTTAAAGGACTTAGCGCTATTTCTCGAAATACAGAAAATGACCCGATGAAAGAAGTCAGCATTTCATTAATCGTTGAAGACACAATAGGACTTTGTTTAGAAAAATTTAATTCACACTCTATCGAGTTTAAAAAAAGTATCTCGTCCCTCAAACGTCACACAATCCTTGCAAGACCACCTCTGGTCATGCAAGTACTCCTTAACTTGTTCAACAATGCGTTTGATGCTGTACTTCCCTTAGATTCTAAATGGATTGAACTCATTGCTGAAGTCACAGAAAAAACTGTAACCATTCAAATCATTGATAGTGGTGAAGGAATCAGCGACCAGCTCCTTACCAAAATCATGCAACCTTTCTTCACAACAAAGGAGCCTGGCAAAGGAACTGGCCTGGGTCTTAGTACATCAAAAGGTATTATTGAAGATCACGGAGGAAAGCTTTATTATCAAAAGGTCAGTGGCCACACATGTTTTGCCATAGAACTTCCCCTCTTCAGAGAAACAAAATAATTTTAAAAAAAGTGATGGAAAAATCGATGATTATAGAGAATTATAATCAGATTATTTTCATTAGAAGGATTGACCATGTTCAACAGAAAAATGGCCATTTATTGGTTCATCTCTTTTTTATTGGCGAGCTACTTTTTAACATTAAAAAACTTTCGCTCAGAAAGTAATGACTCAAATTACTATAATGAACTTGTCGTACGTTATCACAATCAAGACTGGAAGACTGTATTCACTCCCAAATGGGGAGAAAATATTTATGGCTTTGATCCATCAACATACATGCGAGACCAACTTCCTGGTCAAACGTTAATGGGTATTGCCCTCACTAAAATGGGAGTCCCCGCAACTCACGCTCTGTATATTTTGGAAATGGCCTTTCAAATTCTTTCCATTTTTCTTTTTGTCCAGATAGCCCAATATTTTTGGGAGCAGAAAAAAGCCACCGTTCTATTTTATTCATTGCTACTAATCCCTATGGCCTTCTCTTATAATATTCGGGCCAATCATGAAAGTGGCATTATGTTCTGCTCTCTGTTAGCACTCTACTCTGGTCTGAAAATGGGACATTCGTCCAAATGGATCATTCTTGCAGCTCTGGCAAGTTTTGGCCTTTTGTGGATCAAAGGTCCCTTCTTCATTTTTGGTTTTATACTCATGACCATTGGGTATTTCTATTCTCAAGAAAAAAACAAATCATCTCTTACGTTACTAGCGGCCTACTTCCTTTCAATAGTGTTTATCTTGATTTCTGCCATCTGCTTTGAACTTGTAACGAGGAAATTGACGGGGACGAGCTTTTTTTTAGAGTTCTGGAGTATTCAAATTCAACAAAGAGCGATTGGACTTACCCAAAAACATCATTTTATCATCCAGAAGATGATCAATTTTTATTATTACTTCTCTCATTATCTAGCTTATGCGCTTCCATGGAGTCTCTTACTAATCATTTTCATTATTAAAAATCTAAAAACTTCCGCCTTTTTTAAAAATTGCTTTACCTTTATCAAATCCCCACTTTCGCAATGTATGCTTTCAGCGGCCATGTCTTTTTGTCTGCTTTTTTCTCTCAGCGATCGAGTGGCGGGAAGATACACATTTCCAGGTTATTATATGTTTACGGCCTGGGTAGTTCTCTTTCTCTATGATCAATCCCTCACCTTTAAGGCCATTCATGAAAAACTTGTTAAGAAAGGTTTACATTTCATTGTCCCTGGACTTTGGTTGTTGGCCTTTGGATTGCATTTTTTAAAAAAACACGCATAAAAAAGGGCCGTTAAGACTTACAGATTTTGCCCCATACATCTCTAACTCGCTGTATTTTTTACCTCTGATTTAAAAATTCAATATCAAGACGAAGCAAATGATGATACTTGTTTTGACATTATGAAAATCAATACTCGTTTTCTCGAAAATTTAAAAATTGAAGCTCAGTTTGATGATTTTACCCTTATCGCTGATCAACCCATTCGCTATAAAGGAAATGGGTCAGCTCCAGGACCTTTCGATTACTTTTTAGCTTCTAGTGCGATGTGTGCTGCTTATTTCGTAAAAGTCTACTGCCTTGCTCGCAACATTCCTACTGAAGACATTCGACTGACTCAAAACAATATTGTTGATCCAGAAAATCGCTACAAACAATTATTCAATATACAAGTCGAATTACCAGAAAGCATTTCAGCGCATGATCGGGAAGGAATTCTCAAATCTATTGATCGTTGTACTGTGAAGAAAGTCATACAGCAATCTCCTGAATTTAAAGTTGAAATTGTCAATGTCCTTGGACAAGACTCTGGTCTCATCCATAATAATTCGTCAATGGAAAGTGATACTAAGACGATGATCATCGGGAAGGATAGCTCCTTAGAAGAAACGATCAAAAAGATGACGGCCACAATTGCGGCCCTCGGGATCAAAATTGAAATTGCTTCTTGGCGAAATCCGATTCCTCATGTTTGGTCAGTTCATATTCGTGATGCAGACTCCCCAATGTGCTTTACGAATGGAAAAGGAGCGACTAAAGATGCCGCCCTCTGTTCCGCATTAGGAGAATACCTAGAGCGCATTAGCAATAATTATTTATATAACGATCAATTTTTAGGCGAAGAAATTGCTCAAGATGAATTTGTTCATTATCCAACTGAGCGCTGGTTTAAACCTGGTCCAAAAGACTCACTTCCTTCTGGTTTAATGGATGAATTTCTTCTTGAACTCTACAACCCTGATGGGGAACTTAAAGCACGCCACCTCATCGACACCAACTCGGGAAATACGAAAAGAGGAATTTGCGCTCTTCCCTATGTAAGGCAATCAGATAAACAAATTGTTTATATTCCAGTCAATCTCATTGGTAACTTATTCGTTAGTAATGGAATGAGTGCAGGAAATACGAAATACGAGGCCCGTGTCCAATGTCTCTCCGAAATATTTGAAAGGGCCGTAAAAAATCAAATCATTCTCGAAGAAATCACACTTCCAGATGTCCCAAAAGATGTCTTAGCAAAATTTCCTAAAATCATGGAAGGGATAAATAAGCTTGAAGCAGAAGGATTTCCTATTTTAGTCAAAGATGCTTCCCTCGGAGGAAAATTTCCAGTCATAAGTGTTACTCTTATGAATCCTAAAAATGGCGGTGTTTTTGCTTCTTTTGGCGCCCATCCAAAATTTGAAGTGGCCCTTGAGAGAACACTCACAGAACTACTTCAGGGAAGAAGTTTTGAAGGATTTAACGTTTTAACTCCTCCAACGTTTAACCAAAACGCCATTTGTGAACATAACAATATCGTCGATCACTTCGTGGACTCTACAGGAGTTATCTCATGGCGATTTTTCAGTCAAAAAACTGACTATGACTTTGTGGAATGGGACTTTTCAGGAACAACTGAGGAAGAATATAACTACTTGATGAATATTCTGAATCAACTCGAAAAAGAAGTTTACATCTCCGACTTTGAAGAATTAGGAGTAAATGCATGCAGGATTCTAGTGCCAGGATATTCTGAAATTTATCAAATAGAAGACTTGATTTGGGATAACCACAATAAGGCAATCGCATTCAGAGAAGACATTCTTAATATTCATTCTTTAAATGACAAAGAACTAACAAAACTCATAAAAAAACTCGATGAAAGTGAACTTGATGACTATACAAAAATTTCTGAATTAATAGGTGTCGCTTTTGATGAAAACACTGTTTGGGGACAACTCAATATTGGTGAATTAAAGTGCCTCACGTTGCTAGCTCTCAAGCGTTTTGAAGAGGCCAGTGAATTGGTCGAAATGTTTATGACCTTCAATGACAATACTCCTGAAAGAAAAAGATATTATCAGGCATTGAACACTGTGCTTGAAATAACGCTAAATGAAGATCTCTCTCTTCTAGATTATATACCTAACATGACCCGCATGTTTGGAAAAGAAACTCTAGATAATGCACTCGGGACCATTTCAGGGAATATTCGATTTTTTGGGTTAACAAAAACCAATATGAAGTTAGAAGGATTAGAGAAACACTTGAAACTTATTGATAGTTATCGAAAACTTCAATCTGCTAAGAAAAAGTTCTCCAATTCTTGATAAAAAGACCTTAGAAATTAAAATTATCTATATCCACTTTTTATATTTTACAAATTTTACATTTAACCATTTAATTAATCTATTGTTACATAATGTTTAAGGAATGACACTTATGAATCTAATTATATTGGCCATTATTTCTATCCTTTTACCCATTATAACTTTGGCGAAAGAAGAAATACCAAGCTCACCGACTGTCATTTACGGAGAAGATAATAGAAAAGAGATCTATACATTAAACCCTATACTTCAAAAATTGGCATTATCTACATTTATTATTACTCAAAAAAAAAGAGTTATAAAGCAACCTAATGGTCATATCCTTTCTTATCTTCATTATGGCCGAGCGTTTAAGCTCTGCCTGGACGAGAGATTTTATGATCAACTTTCATCTGGCTTTTGCAGTGGCTTTTTGATCGGTGGAGATCTTGCCGTTACTGCGGGACACTGTATTTCAGAAAATACTTGCAACTTTGTTAACCTCGTTTTTGATTATCAACTTTCTGCTGAAGGTAATCTTCCTTCAGTATTTTCTCAGGATAAAATTTATAGTTGCAAGGAGGTCCTATTTTCAGAAAAAACAGAGTTACAAGATTATACTATTTTTAGACTTGATCGTAACACCAATCGTGCCGGGCTAACTCTATCTCAAAATCACTCTGGCCCATCAGACTTAGTCAGTCTCTTAGGATACCCTTCAGGTCTTCCAGCAAAATACAGCGATGGAGGAATAGTCAGACATTCAGGACAAGCGACATTTAAGGCCAGTCTGGATAGTTATGGTGGAAGTTCAGGATCACCAGTTTTTGATACTATAACTAATGAGGTTGTCGGCATTTTAACTGGAGGTGAAGATGATTTTATTTCTTTACCAGATAGGCAATGCTTCATAAGCAATCGCTGTGCTCAAGATTCATGCTCCGGTGAAGATGTGACTCATATAAGTTATGTGAGACATTTTTTGAATCATTTATAAAGAAGAGTCTTTATAAAACTCACACTGTGCTGGAAGTTTTTTAACTTTTTCCAGATAAACTGATTTCATTTCATTCCAACTTTCATCCGATGACTTTGATATTGCTTCATCAGTAAACCACCAATTAAGTTCATTTCCGCATCCATCCCCTGTAGGAATTGGAGCTTGCGATACACAGAGAGGACTATCGTTTGGACATTTCAGACGAACGTGAATGTGATCGTCATGCCCCCACCAGGCCCTTAATTTATTCAACTCTTCGCCATGTAACTTCAGCCCATCTAGGCCACTGCAAAGTTTCTTTTTTAATTTTGGATTAATAAAAATTCTCTCTACGGCCGGGTCCTTAGAAAAATACTGGATAAGCTTAATTTGGTCATCACCCAGATGTTCAAATGGTTTCATATCCTCCGTCTCCGAGGTCCGAAAACTTGGCAGTTCGTTATTTGTAAGAACTTTAAACCATATATCGACATCAAGTCCTGTTTGATGAGAATTATGTCCCGTAAGAGTAGGTCCACCTCGAGATAAAGAGAGGTCGCCAACCATGATTGATTTATGAGATTTATAAAACTCTTCTCCAGCTCGGGTGATGAGCTTAATAAGGTCAGGATGTCCCCAGTAACGTCCTCGCTTTATCTGTGAAAGCACAACACCTTTTTCCTTACCAGAAAAGGTTTCAGCACCTCGGAGGCATCCTAAAGAATATTCCCCAATGGCCTCAGGGCGAGATTCTATAGGCAATCGAACCGATAACTGAGTAGAGAAATCTGGTAAACGATGAGCGCAGCTTGATATAAAGACTGAAGCAAATGCGAGAATTAATCTTTTAATGGACATATATTCAACTTGTTTTTTAGATTTTTAAAATTTGAAAAGCCAAAACTCCCAAGACAAGTGCACCAAAGATATTCATTATCGGCCCAAATTTTTGAGATAATTTTTTTGCTAAATAAAGACCAATGATCGTCGTTGCAAAGGCCCAAAACCCAATGGAGGCTATATAAGGTAAAATTGGCTTCTTAGAAATTCCTAATCCAATCCCCACACCAAAAGCATCTAAGCTTGTAGCAAATGAAACCAATAACACTTTTTTTACGCTGTGAAATTCACATTTTTCTTCCTTTACTTCGCCACTCATTAAATCGACAACGCCCTCGTACCCCATATGAAGGGCAACACCCCCGAGAAGAACAAAACCCACCCAGTGATCAATGGCCGCAAATCGACTAATCACCATTGATCCTGCTAAGGCCCCAACTAAGGTCATTAGGGCCTCTGCTCCACCAGAGGTCAAAGCAAATTGGTAAGCATCCTTTTTAGTAAATGGCCGATGTCCCATCGCCACTGCTGCCGAAAATGAGTCGGCACTTAAAACTAAGCCGACAATTATAATTTCATAGATCGACAGCATTACAATCTCCTTCGATAAATAAAGAAAAGCTCAAAAGAGAGAAAAACTTAATTTTAATATTAAGAATCTTTTCTCACGACAGAACATTTCAAATAAACAGAACCATGTCCATCAACCTTACACGAAATATCATGTCCATCAATAGGATCATCTAATAAGCGAATTCCCTTTACCTTCGTTCCGGATTTTATTGTATCTCCACCGACCTTTAAATCTTTGATGACTCTAACGGTGTCACCTGACTGAAGCTGAACCCCATTGGCATCTAAAAATTTTGGTCCGGCGACGATCTCTTCTACTACCACTGCAGCTTCTAGAGTCCACTCATGAGCACATTCAGGACAAATCCATAAATTTCCATCTTGATAACCATAAGGCGAATGACATTTTGGGCATGCTTGAGCTTCATCAGACATCTGTAAATCCTCGTCAAAAAATAATTAATGTGGCCACTTTAGAACGTATTCATCTTTTCTTTAAGTACCAACGCGTTAACATAAAGGCTTTTCATTCCATTCTTCCAAGCCAACCTCTCTTTGAATCACTTAGAACGAAGCACCACATGCTTTTTATGCATTATGAAATATAAGGAGATGCTCTATAATAAAAAAATCATTAGATATGTATAGGAGTGCTTATGAAATGCCCAACATGTATAGATTCGACCTTGGTTATGTCCGAAAGAAGTGGAATAGAAATTGATTATTGTCCAACCTGCAGAGGGGTATGGCTTGATCGTGGAGAGCTCGATAAAATAATTGAAAAATCGCTATCGCAAAAACCTGAAGTGGAAAAAAGTCCTCGTGTTCAAATTCAAGAGGTCATCTATCGAGATGGTCACTCACACAGCAAAGACCATGACTACAAATATAAAAAGAAGAAATCTTTTCTTGAGGAGCTGTTTGATTAATTTTTTGACCTAACGGGCAAAATGCTGCACGAGGGCCCCTTGATTAGTCCTTAACAAAACGACCTCTATTCTTTTATGACTTACTCATCCTATAATACTGGCCTGTTAAGAGGCGTCTTGGTATTAGTGCTCTTTATAAGGGTAGGGTCGGAAACAAAAATAAAGAAGTAATGTTCATTGTTATTATAAGGATGAAAAAGATGAAAAAAATGATGCTGCTAATGTTTATGTTGATCTCAACTGCGCATGCGAGTTCTGTTCCATGCTCATCTTTATGGAGCCTCGGTTTTCCACAGAGAGGTCATGAGAGGGATGCTGGAACTTGTCACCAGTTTTTCCCTGAAACAGTGGCCCTTCCCTTTTCGATCGAAATTTACTCCCAAAATGCTTTCACTTTGAACACTGAAACAAAACAACAATTGGAATGGACGGCAGACGCTGCCATCTACTCATCAGCAAAATACGAAGCCTTTGGTAGTGTTCCAAAGTTAAAAATCATTTATTCAGAGTTAGCAAATCCAATGAATAGTGAGGATTTTGCAAAGGCTTATTTTCAGTTTTTTCAGTTAGGCACAGAATACTGCCCCATTATCATTTACCCACGTTCAAAGGAATTGAGTAAAGATCATTTTTATCAAGTTATTGC
>JAGOVS010000198.1 GCA_018060625.1 Bacteriovorax sp.
ATATTTTTTCAAATGAACGAGAGCTGCGATCAAGGGAGCATTTCGCATACCAGGTGAAAGATAAAAATGGGTAATATTATTTTTTAATAATTCATCAATGATTAGAGAAGACCAAACGCGGTTGATGTTTTCACTCAATAGTTTACTCATTGTAAACAACCTTTAAAAAGGGATTCATTTTTGCTCCAGTTTCATTCCATTCTGCAGAGGCATCTGAGCCTTTGATGATACCTGCGCCTCCATAGAGCGTGAGTTTTTCTTTTTCTATCATGCCCGAGCGAATGCCCACGGCCAGTTCACTGAAGTGCGCACTGAGGATGCCGATAGGAGCGGCATAAGATTTTCTCTTGATTCCTTCGAGTTCGCTGATTTTTTCCTTTGCCAATATTGAAGGATGCCCTCCAACGGCTGGAGTTGGATGGAGCAGGTCAATGAGATCTATGAGATTATATTGGGAGTTTAGTTGAGCTTTAATAGTGGCCGATCGGTGTTGAATATAAGGAAGTTTCATTGTGACAAGGGGAGAGACATGGATGTTGTAAGTTAGCAATGAGAGCCTTCGAACAATTTCATCTGTGACAAGGTTGTGTTCTCGGGCGAGCTTTTCATCTGTTTGCAAGAGGTGCTCAAGTTCTAGGTCTTCTTGGGGGGTAAGTCCTCTTGGAGCACTTGCGGCCAAGGAGATGGATTCAAAAGTATTGTCTTTGATACTAAAGAGGCGTTCAGGGCCAATACACAGAAAGGCCTCACCAAATCGGTCTTGCTTAAAGATATGATAGGCCGGATTATTCAAATTTTTTTTAACAAGTTCACTAAAAAAGCTCATGGAGTCGAGCGGGCATGAGTAAGTAAAGATTTTTTTTCTGGAGAGGACGATTTTTTCTAAAATTTGCTCATTAAAAAGATGATCACTGGCCTCGATCATTTTTGTCCAATGATCGCGCTCGGGAGACTCCTCGTAGGTGATCCATGAAGGATGTTGTGCTTCAAAGTCAAAGCAGGGAACTAAGGGATCAAAGAGCAATTCGCTTCTTGAAAAGAGCTGCGTTTCATTTTTAGGGAGAATGAAGAGTTGTGTTTTTCCACTTTGGGAGATGAAAATCCACTCATGGAGAGTGAGGTCGGCCTTCTTGGGATCGTCTTCAAAGCTAAATGATGGGACTAAGTACAAATCGGGATATTGAGTAAGGAAGTCTTGAAGTTCGTGGCCTTTAATTGTTTGAGAGCATCCAATACCTAAAAAAGTGAAGTCTTCATACTTTGATTTGAAATAAAAGACTTGCTCACAAATGACATGTCTTAAAAGCTCATCAAGTTTTAATTCAGAAAAGGTCAATTGCCATTTCTGTTTTCTGTCCGATAGCTGCCCATTTAACTCTTTTAAGTCTTTTGCAATTAAGGGTAGTTCATTTTTTAAGAAATCATTTGTCTTCATTTGTAGGCGATGTCTATCTCATTAATCATTTTTATCGCCAATATAAAGCATGGCAATGCCAAAAGTGAGGGACTGTTTTTTTAGATTTTTAAAACCAGCATTTTTCATAAGTTCTAAAAATTGATCACCGTAGGGGAAATCCTCAACCGTTTGATTGAGATAAGTATAGGCATCTTTATGTTTTGAAATCAGATTGCCAATGCGAGGAAGAAAATGGCGAAAGTAGAAAAAATAGATGGCGCGAATAAGAGGATTGGAAGGAATGGCAAATTCCATAATCATCAAACGGCCGTCTTTTTTCAGCACTCGATAAATATCGTGTAATGACTTTTGGGGATCGGAAAAGTTCCGTATGCCAAAAGAAATCGTTGTTAAATCAAAAGAGTTATCTGCCGCTGGGATATTGACTCCATCTCCCAACATAAGATTAATTTTTTTATCAAGTCCTTTTTTTTGAACTTTTTTTATGCCTATATCAACCATTCCTTTTGAGAGATCAAGGCCTGTGATTTTTTTTATGCGTTTATCGCTGATCAAAGTTAGGGGAACGTCTCCCGTTCCAGTCGCTAAATCCAGGGCATTAATTGAGTCTTTTTGAGGAAGATGTTGAAGGAGTTTATTTCTCCAGTAGATATCGATGCCAAAAGAGAGAGTATGGTTTAAGAAGTCATAGGTTCCGGCAATATCGTTAAAAATTTTATAAGATTCTTTTTTTCTTTCACTGATGTCATTACTCATGCTGTTTCTTTCCTGCAGTCTCTTTTTGGCCAATGGATTTTTATGCTTTGTTTTTACCTTAAAGCAGGTGTTCCTAGCAAGAATTGGATTTACAAAAATGATTGGATTTGTTAACTTTTTTAAGAATCAAATGACAATTTTCATTATTAAGGCATTTAATGATTGCAGAGTTTCTGGAGACAATCCCATCGCATTTACTGGAGAGATCGACAAAGTTAGATCTCAAGATTCGTTCAGTGAATGCCCACACTTCAATAGATGACATTTTATCACGCACTGTTCTCAGGGGCGGAAAGCGCTTAAGGCCTCTCTTAACCTATTTAATGGGGAATCTTTTTCAAATCGATCCTGAAAAAATGATGCCCTTCGCTCGTGCAACAGAACTTGTCCATGCGGCCTCTCTTTCCCACGACGATGTTATTGACAATGCAACATGTAGAAGAGGCGCCCCCTCAATAAATATCCTTGCTTCAAACAAAAAGGCCGTCTTGGCCGGAGACTATTTGTTATCTTCCGTCATTGTCGATCTTTGCGCGACGGGTGAGCTCTCTTTAGTCAAAGAGATGTCGTTAGTCATCAAAGATCTCTCTGAAGGTGAGTGGTTACAGCTGGATTTAATTGAAGGCCGCAACTATACCAGAGAGCTTATTCGCGAAGTGGCCAGAAAAAAAACGTCCTCCGTTATGAGTTATTGCACGGTGGTCTCGGCCATCATGTCTAAGGCCCCTCAAGAGATTGAGACTCTTTGTCGCAATTTGGGACTTTATTTAGGAATGGCCTTTCAATTGATAGACGACACGCTCGATTACTCGGGAGACTCACTTAAAGATCAAGAGCTGGATTTAAAAAATGGCATCGTTAACGCTGTCGTATTTGAAGTATTGGCATCTAGAAATGACCTCATGGAGCGCTTTAGAAGCGGAGAAAATCTAGCGGAGCTGCTCGTTACAATCGATATGACCCCCTTTGTTAATCAAATCTCAGGAGAGGCCACTCAGTACTTAGAGCAGGCCCTTGGCATTCTCGATGAATTAAGGCCATTTCTTGCTCAATTGCCGGCCTATGCAAACAACTCTCTTGCTCTCAATCAGGCCATTGAACATCTTCAATTGGTTATTTCTTATATGGGCCTGCGACGAAATTAAGGTGATTCTTATAAAAAAAAGGCGCCTCAATTTTAATGAAGCGCCTTTTTATGTTGATGGACTAATGTCCTAGAGATTAACGATAAATTTGACAGGTCTGTCGCCCTCTAAGCTCACTTGAGCAGTCGCGAGAGGCCATTCTACAAGCTTCACTTTTAACATCAGAGTTAAAGGGTCCCGAAGCAGTTGATGTGTATGACTGAATAAACATTCCTGCAGGATCGAGACGATTAACAGTACAGCTTTCTGTTTTTATTCTTGATGGTGGTCGAGGGTCATTTCTGTTTCCTATAAGACCTCTGTTCACGCAACGAGATCCGTAGCTGTCATTTCTTGCTAATTCGCTCTTGCAGAAATCATCAGATGTATTACAAGCATCCCACTCGCTGGCACCTGGAGCTGTAAAGCTTCTGACGACTCTGCCATAGTAGTCAACTAAGTCTGTTTGACAAATATATCCTCTTGGATTTGGAGTTGGGTAGGGAGATGGATAAGGAGATGGATAAGGAGATGGAGTTGGAGAGGGGTATGTATTCCATTTTAATTCACAAAAGGCATCATAGTAGCGGCCTCTAGATTGGCCATAAGAGAGATTGGTTTGGCAATCAAACATCGCCTGGTCACAAGCAGCTTCTTGCGAATAAGAAGAGCGAGTGAAGGTTTCCCATTCGTAACCTTGGCGATCTTTAATGACGGATGTGCATATTTCAGCACTGGCGTAGCTTTGTAGACATAGAAATAAGAAGGCCATAACTGTTTTCATTTTATTCTCCAATTGTTAAGTTTATCGATTAGCGAGGTCCTGGTCTTCCTGGTCCTCTAGGATCCCGCGGTTCGCGTGGGTAGTGAGGTTCGCGTGGGTAATGGGGTTCACGTGGATCACGTGGGTGTCTTGGGTATTCTGGCTCACGAGGGTAATGCGGTTCGCGAGGGTAATGAGGCTCTCGTGGATATCTTGGGTATTCTGGTTCGCGTGGAGCGGGGTAACGAGGAGGATAAGGAATAGGATAAGACGGTGAAGATACGGATTTAACGGCACAGTAGGCATCGTAATACCGCCCGTAAGATTGATATTCTGAAAGTCTTTGTCGACAATCCCAAGCAGCATTGCCACAAGCAGCTTCAGCTGAATAAGATTCTCGAATAAAGCGGTCATACTCAAAGTTGTAGTTGTCGCGAATGACAACAGTACAGATTTCAGCTTGGGCCAGGCCCATACAGCAGAAGATAAAAAGACCCATAAATGATTTCATCATGTTTTTTCTCCAAGAAAAATTGATTCACTTAACTCATGGTTTAACGAATCCATTGC
>JAGOVS010000049.1:0-5135 GCA_018060625.1 Bacteriovorax sp.
AAAAAATACTTCAATTTAATCTCAAATTCTTTTGGATCGCACCAATTTTTCTCCTGGTTTTGGCCGGTTTTGGTGTCAAATATTCCTCTCAAATTAAGATCAATTTGGATCTTGCGGCCCTTTTACCTGAAAATAGTGAAAGTATTCGAGAAATGAATCACGTGGTCTCAAAAGTTGGCGGCGGCGGTTATGTTATTGTGCTCATTGGTCCAATTACCAATCCGGAATCAAAACTTCCCTTGATTGATGCAAAAATTAAGAATTTAAAAGATGTAAAATATACTTATTTTGAGCGAGAGGAATTCATGCTCAAAGATAAGGCCCTGTATATTATTCCTCGGAAAGAATTTAAAAAACTTACTGATTACGCGAGAATATTATTCTCAAAGGGGCCAGTCGACACCACCGGGCTTGGACTTGTCGATGATTCAGATCGAGAGGATCAAATAAAAGAGGCCAATGCCTTTTTTAATAAACTTAAAAGTCGCACATCCACGGATCGCTATTTCTTATCCAAGGATAAGAAATACGCCATGCTTTTAGTTCGACCAACCTTTGACTCTACCAATCTCGTGCGCTCCAAAGAATTGGCCGAAAATATTCGCGAGGGAATCAATTCTCTCTTTGTGGAAAACGAATCAGCACAATTCCCCTATAGTCTTTCAGGCCGCTATGTAGAAAAAGCAGAAGAAGAAAAACAGTACGAAAAAGACATTACAAAAACGGCCATTTTTAGTAATTTACTTATCACTCTTTTATTAGTGTGGGGCATCGGCACGTTCAGAGGGGCCGTCGCAACTGCTCTCACTGTTATGTTGGCCATGTGCTTAACAGGAGGAATTGCCTATTTTCTCATTGGACAAATAAATGTGCTCACTGGTTTTTTATTGGCCATTCTCTCTGGCATTGGTTCAAAATTCGGTATTCATCTTATCAGACGCTATTATCAAGAAAGGGCCAAGGGCCTTACCAAAGAAGTGGCCACACGTAATACTTATTTTCACTTAAGCAGAAGAGCTCTCTTTTCTTCGGCCCTCACTTCTTCATGTTCTTTTTTTATCCTGGCCTTCTCAAATTTTAGAGGCTTCTCGGAACTAGGGATTTTTGCTGGCACAGGGATTATTGTTATTTATTTGGTTTTCATTTTAACCTTTCCCCTCACCGCGCGCTTTTTGCCTGAGCGGGCGGCCAATGCTCGACGTGGGAATTTTATCCTAGGGAAGTACCCTTTCTCCCTTCGTTGGGTTAAAGTTTTACCTTTTTTTATTCCGCTCTTTATCTATGGTTTATCCCAAGCTTATTTTGAATACGACTTCGATAAACTTCACAGTTTCCCTCCGGCCATTGAACGCATTAATAAAATGACTGACGAAATTTTTGGAAGGGCCATCTCTCCTTCGGCCATTTTGGCCAGAGATAAAGATCAAGTAATTGCCCTTTCTGAATGGCTTCGGAGTGAGGAAAATTCTCAAACCATTGATCAACTTGTTTCTATGTATGATCTCGTTCCTCCTGATATGAAAAAACGCTCCGAGCGAATTGCAAAAATTCGCTCTTATGTCTATAAAGTTGACCCAAAAGAGCTCGAAGAGAAATCGGGTATTTCACGAGAGAGTATCTATACTTGGATAAACGCTCCAATGTATGACCGCTCCATAATTCCTAGGGCCATCAATGACAATTTTGGCGTTGAAGGAAACATCATCATCGTTTTTCCAAAAGAAAAACAAAGCAATTATGAATCAATTACCAGATACGCAAACACTCTCACCGAAGCAAAAAAAGAATTCCCTGGGATGGAAGTGGGAAGTGACACCCTCGTCTTTGCAGAAATCCTAAAACACATTATCGAAGATGGAAAAATTGTACTCGCCCTTTTTCTTGCGGGAGCTTTTCTTATCTTTTGGCTTGATTTCAAAAACATTAAAGACGCCCTCATTTTAGAAGTGCAGCTTATCCTCTGTGTTCTCATCCTCGTTGCCCTTATGGGATTTTTCCATATTCCTTTTACCATTTTAAATGTGGCGATGATCCCTGAAGTATTGGCCGCTGGAATTGATATGGGTGTACACATACGACATAGAGAAAAAGAGGGGCACTCCTCTTTTGAAAGTGCCCGTCTGATATCTCATGCTGTTCAACTTGGGGCCTTTACTTCCATCATTGGCTTTGGCTCACTCCTCTTTGCTAGCTCAAAAATGCTTCAAGGCATTGCTTGGATTTCAATTTTTGGACAATTTGCCTCGTATTTCGTCTGCATGTTAGCAGTACCACTTGTGCGCGACTGGTTTAAAATGCACTACACAGAGAACCGAGTGGCAAAAAAAAGTTAAAAATCATTGAATAATTTACAAAATTGACACTCTCATTAGAAATTTATTTAACTTTGAATTATGATGTTTCAATAATTGCGGGGAAAATCAATGAAGCGAAAAATTAGATCACTACTTCTCTTTACGTGGTTTTCAATTTATTCGTTAACCGCCTTTTCGAGCACCTCAGAGTTAAAAGATATTAGCTATAAATTCAATCAAGAAAAAATTGAATCAACCCAAGATTCCTTTTTGTTTTTACGCTCTTTTGTCGATTATTATTACTATCTCATTGCAGGAAACCCCCAAGCATTCAATCTCACGGAAAAAATGGGAGTGATCACTGGCTGGTGTGTTGGAGATGCCCATCCTGAAAACTTTGGGATTCTTCTTTTGGAAAATAGGCAGGCCATTTTTACCATGAATGACATGGACGATTCAGGGCCATGCCCTGTGGCCCACGACCTCCTGAGATTATTAGTGAGCTCTCGACTTTACTCTCCTCATATTGACTCTACAAAACTCATTAGCAGCTACAAAGCAGGTCTCAACGGGAAAAAAACCCTTCTTCCTGATGTCATAAAATCCATGACTAAAAGCTCACTTGATGCAGGTGTTGAAATTCCTGGAAATGACATAAAAAAGGGAAAACTCAAAAGAAAAAAATCGATGAGTGAAGTAGACACTATTACGCAATCTCAAATTCACCTACTTCTCACAAGTGAATTTAAAGATGAAGGGCTGGCCGTATTAGACATTGTGGCCACTCAAAAAACGGCGGGTGGATCTGCTGGACTTAAGCGCTATGAAATATTGATTACTAATACCAAAAAGCAGTTAATCAAACTAGAACTTAAAGAACTGACGATCCCCTCAATTGCTCCCATTGCAACAACGATCATACCAGATCAAATAAGCAGAATGAAAAAAAGTCTTCAAATCACTCAAGGAAGCTCCTTTTCTCACTATTATCGCGTTTTCTCAATTAATGGGAAAAGTATGCTTCTTCGGCCAAAATTTGGAGGAAATATTGGGGTATCTCTTAAAGATTCAAATATGGCCGACAATGAATTAATCATTGAATTCGAGGCGTATATTTTGGGACGACTTCACGCCAACTCGGCCAACATAAATGCTTTAAATAATGCTTTATTGGTAATGACTTCACAAATGTGGGAATCTGATATTTCAATTCTTAGTGAGCATTTTATTCGCAAATTTAACGAATTAAAAAAGCGCTAAAACTTTCCTTGGAAAGTTTAGGTCAGCAAAAGGAAAATCTATGGAAGTCTTGAATCTAGCAACATCCGCGCTCTTTGACTCCCTTACCCGCCACGGTCTTAATAAAGAACTGCTCTTGGAAGGAACTCACTTGGACCTGGGCCATATACTAGATGTGAAAAAAAAGCACTCTTGGAATGAGTTTGTCATTATGTATAATAACTGTGCGCGATTCTTGGGGCATGAAAGAGCTGCCCGTGAAATTGCTCACCAGGGCGTTCATAACCAAAATGTAACGATTTTCCGAAAAATCGCAACCGGACTTCTAGATGCTAAATCTATCTATTGGTTTTTAGGAACGGTTGCTTGCAGACACCTTTTTAAGGATACCGTAAAATTTAGCTATAAAAAAATTAAAGCAAATCAAGTTCAAATGGAAATTGAAATAGCTCCAGAATTAGAAGATTGCCAACTACTCTTAGAGACCTATACTTATCTTTTTGAGAATATTCCCAATCTTTTAGGTCTACCCAAGGCCAATGTCTCAACCACCTATTCTACGAATAAGGCTGTTTACACAATAAAGCTCATTAAAAGCTCTTATCTGCGCTACATTTACGCTAAATTTACTCGATCGCTCTCTGGATATACAAATGCAATACTTCTTATGGAAGAACTGGAATCACAATCACTGCAATTATCTAAGCTTCTAGATGAAAAATCTGAATTATTAAGAATAATGTCTCACGATATTTCCAATATTGCCTCAACCATAGACATGTCTCTAACACAAGTTTTAAATAGAGAAAATCTCCAGGAAGAAGATCAATTTACAATACTAAAAACAAAACAAAGCTCCGATCGTCTCAAAAACATATTAAAAAATATTCAAAAACTTGAACTCGCCCATGTGAGAGGAGTTGCTCTCGGACCCATTGATATGGATGAAATCTTTGAAGACACTCGCAATAACTTTAAAGAGCAGCTTCATCTGAAAAATATGACCTTAACAATTGCAAACCACCTCCCTCATGATACGAAAGCCTACGCGGAAAGAGTCTCTTTTGAAGAAAATGTTCTCTCTAATCTCGTAAGCAATGCTATTAAGTTCTCAAATGAAGGAAGTAATATTCACATTGAAAGCGATTTACTGGACGGGCAAGTGGTGATTTCCATTTCTGATGAGGGGCTGGGAATATCACCTGAAAAAAGAAGAGATCTCTTTACCCAAAAATTGCGTAAGAGCACGCTCGGAACAAGTGGTGAGATCGGTTCTGGTTTTGGACTGGGAATCGTTAATACCTATATTAAATTATACAATGGTAAAATTTCTGCCCATCAGAATTTCCCAACAGGAACAATTATCAAGATTTCTTTACCTTTGTACTTGCCACAAAATATGGACGCAAATCTCTTGCTAAAGGAAGGTCACTACCCCGGCATAAGTATGAAGAACTAAAGTCATACAGTGTTTTTTATTTTTCTTGCTCAAGAATAAAATATTCTTCTCTTACAAAAATTTATTTCAAATTTTTATAAGGAGAAGGTAATGTTTTATTCACGCAACATCGGTCTTGTAACAGAAAATGAACAAAAGAAAAT
>JAGOVS010000049.1:5235-17929 GCA_018060625.1 Bacteriovorax sp.
TTATTTTTCTTGCTCAAGAATAAAATATTCTTCTCTTACAAAAATTTATTTCAAATTTTTATAAGGAGAAGGTAATGTTTTATTCACGCAACATCGGTCTTGTAACAGAAAATGAACAAAAGAAAATTTGCCAAGGAAGTATTCTCATTGCAGGAGTTGGAGGAATGGGCGGAGTTGCCGCGGAAGTCCTCGTTCGCATGGGTTTGGGGAAGATAAAAATTTGCGATCATGATATTTATGAAGAGGTCAATTTCAATCGACAGATTCATTCCAATACCGAGACGATAGGCAAAAAAAAGGTTGAAGTCTTAAAAGAAGAATTTCTAAAAATCAATCCAGACCTAATCATTGAGACTTATTCAGAGGGCGTGACAAAAGAAAATGTTCACTCCTTACTACAAGGTGTACAAATTGTCATCAACGGCATGGATAAAATGCTGGCCAGTCTCATATTGGAAAGAACTGCAAGAGAGAAAGAAATTACAATTGTAGATGCGTGGCTGACACCATTTGCAAGTGTCTTTGTCATGAACCCTAAATCACCACACTGGGAAGAATTCATGAACTTACCCACACAAAACATTCCCATTGACCAAATCACTCCCGAGCTTTGTCGATTGGCGGTCCAAAAAGAAATTGAATACACATTCTCACATTTCTCGCCATACAAAGTCATCGATCGAGAACTCGTTTTAGGAATTGCTAATGACACACGGACGAGACCAAGTCTTGCTCCTGTCGTTTGGCTTTCAGGAGTCTTGATGGCCAATGAAGCTGTTAAAATCCTCACCGGGGCCGATTATACGGATCACGCCGGTATTTTCTACAATCAGTATGAACATAAAATTATGGGCGGAAAAATCCCATTAGCAATTAAACGAAATGCAGCTTAATGACAATATGTTTTATCTAATCTAAAGCAGAGGCAATAATGACTGTGAATATTTATTCTTTTAATGAAATGGGCCTAAATGTTTATTGGAAACCAGGAGATGAACTTAATGATTTAGAATTAAAAAAACTCCATAATAGACTCTTAATAGTCAACAAAAACTCTGGATCAAATATCAAGCATAAATTATTGGATGAAAATTTAACTCTAGTGCAAATAAGAATTCATCTCAAAAACACTATCATCTCAGAGTTTATGATTGATAACCAACCTAAAGCATTCCTACTCAGCTTCATTTTAGAGCATGCAAAACGGCCAATTGTACATACAGGACTTATGATTATTCAACAGAATCCTGGCGCAAACCTTATGGGACTTCTTTTTTTAAGCATCATCAACATTGCTTTTGAAAAACTGGGTCCTTTTAGTATTACCAATATCACCTCAACACCTTCATCCATTGAGTTTTTTGCTGAAACCGTAAAAAACTCTTGGCCAGGACCTGATGTAAAGTTAAAAAAATCCCCTCCTGGACATAAAGAAATAGTTCACAAACTAAAAAAAGACTACATGGATAACTATTTTCCCGACGCTGACAAAATTAAAGTCGATGATCGTCGTTTTGTACTCTCGTCAAATTCTAAGGAAATGGGATTCACTACGAATTTCTTTAAAATCTCAAGGGCCGAAAATTTTAAATACAATCTTTTTTGCCATACGTGGATTGATTATGACAGGGAAGAAGATATTATTCAGGTCGGAAAGATAGACATCTTCTGCTACTTAAAATCAAAAATTCACTTCTTCTTTTTGCAAAGAGACTTCCTTTATTTACCTAGCATAACTGTAAACAAGGAATATAAATCGACAAAGAGAGCAGCATAATGCTGCTCTCTTTGTCGAGATAATTTAAAAACTCAGTGAAGTATTGGCCGCAAGACCATCTTGTAAGGGAATAAGCATAAACGTTGCTGTTTGCGCTTTTTTTTGTTGTCGGATTTCTTGGACCCTATACACCCCTACCCCATACATGGCCCCAATGGTTGCACCGGCCAATACATCATGAAGATAGTGAGCATTATCATTTATACGGCTAAACCCAACAAATGCAGCAAGCGCATTCGCGGCAATTCCCCAAGGAAGAGAGTGCTCCATCGCAACAACAGAAGAAAAGGCAAAAGCAGTAGTTGTATGCCCCGAGGGAAAGGAATATTTAGAGCCATTTGGCCTAGTCTGTCTAAAGGTAATTTTCATTAAATCAGTCATTGCTCCAGAATATAGTGAAGCTTTTGTCATTAGAACGACTCGATCGAGTGACTTCTGATCGTCATAAATAAGATAACTGCCTCCCATAAATAATGCATAGGCCATATTGGGAACTCCATTACCTAAAAAATCTCCCCATTTTGAATATTTTTTTAAGGGTCTCTCTTGGGTGACAGATTCTTGGAAATCTTTTTTAAAAGTATCATTGAAAGATAATGTAAGCAGGGTGAGAACACTTCCAACTCCAAAAATTTTAACAGCATCCGTACTAAACGGGGACAGTGCATCTTCCTTGGCATTATCAAAAAATTCTGAAGAAAAAGAATTTAGGGAAAAAGTACATATGAAAAAACTGAAAAAGAGTTTTCTCATGAAAGATATCCAAATTTTTCCAGAAGAAAGGTCAAAAAGATCAGGCAAGAAGCTAAACTAAGCATAAAAACGGCCGCAGCAGCGCAATCTTTGATTCGACCAATTTGTGGGTGGATTTCAGGACGAACATGATCACAAAGACCCTCGAGAGCAGTATTAAAAAGTTCTGAGGCAAGGGTGGCCCCTATTATTAGCAAAAAAATTCCCCACCAAAGGGCAGATGCCTTTAAAAAAATAATGGTTGGGATAATGACGAGAGTAATCACGACTTGAGAACGAAAACTTTTCTCTGATTCCCAAGCTGCTCTTAAACCTTTAAGGGAGCAAAGGAAGCGCTTATACAAATTTTGATTTTTCATCAATATAGTCTAGCAAATTAGGCCAATTTGGCCATCACTTCGCGGTCATTTCTTTTAAATAGAGTCTAATATTTTTAAGAAGACCCCGCTTCCCACTACGAAAAAAAGAAGTATGCCGAAAATACCTCTTAAATTCGCCCTGGCCCATGCTTTCCAATTCATCATGAACATCTTTTTTACTTCTCAAAAGAAAAAAATCGAGAATTTTTTTTTGCTCTGGAAAAAAATCTGTATTTTTGGATTCTCCAAGCTTTCTGTCTAATCGCTTATTCCAAGGGCATATATCTTGGCAAATATCGCAACCAAACAAAGTACCCTCCATTAAGGTCATCTTCTCAGAAGGAGGTGTCTCTAATTTAAACTGTTCTATGGTGAACGTACTTATACAGTCTTTTGCAATGATCGTGCGAGTTTCAAGATCAATTGCATCCGTAGGGCAAGCATCGATACAGCGAGTGCATTGCCCACAATGATCTAGGTCAGTGGACATTTCAGCAATGGGGAGTTTTTGATTTAAAAGAAGAGATCCAATGAGAAAAAAACTACCATGTTTTTTGCTTATTAACATTGAATTCTTGCCAAACCACCCCAATCCCGCCCGATAAGCAAGATCCCTATCCAGTACGGGGTGAGTGTCTAAGGCTAATTGAAATTCAAGTCCGGGATTTTTAGATTTTAAAATTTCCCCAATTTCTAGTAAGTGAGCTTTAAGTAAATGATGATAATCCATCCCTTCAAAGCCCAGAGTGTATGAGGCCAATTTTAAACCATTCCAATCTGGGTGATGATCATAAATTTCTTTCAAAGATAAATGATTTTGGTGATAACTAAAAAGGAAAACAAGGGCGCAGGAAGTCGCTGGCCAGTAATTTTTTAAATCTTGCCTCTTCTCCTGACGATCTCCTTCTAAATAAGTAAGTGGTAAATGCTTTTTAGCTTCTACCCAATTATTATAGTGTTCTAAAGAAGATGGGGTCGTCTCAGAAGTAATTCCAAAATCAACAACACCCCACTTTGTTAATTGTTCTTGTGTAAACATAATATGTCAAAATTTTGTGGGGATGATTTCAATAGCGCCCATTGGACATCTCTCCACACAGGCCATATCCATTGTACATTTAGAAATATTCTCTGTTTGAATAAAGGTATTTTTATTCTCATCTTTTGTAACTGCCCAAATATCATAGGGACAAATATGTACACAGGCCTGGCAAGAAGCACAGACATTCATATCTAACAAGATTTTTTTCTCATCATCGCTTGCTTCTTCTAATCCTTGAGAGCCACCTTTTACTTTAGGTATATCTCGAATCACTTCTACCTTAATAGAGTTTGAACTACCTTGAGAGAAAAATTTTCCATCCCCTTTTGTCATGACTAATTTATCGCCATTTTTTAAATGAAGTCTTGTCTTGACTTCATTCATGATGGTTTTCATAAATTCTGTATTTTCTTGTCTCTCCTCTACAACAATAAATGGACTGACTCCCCAATACAAACACATGCGCCTGGCTATTTTATGGGAATTAGTAATTCCCAAGACAGGGACACTCGGCCGAAACTGAGTGATACGTAAACACGATGATCCACTTTCTGTTACTGAGACGATTCGTTTTGCACCTATTTTTTCAGCAATCATGGACGCGGCCACCATAATAGAAGCTGTTACGCTTGAGAGATCTTGATTTCTTAAAAAAGGTCGCTCCTTAGGGGTTTTCTCTGCTTCACGAACAATATTATCCATCATCCGAATAGTCTCTATTGGATATTTCCCCGAAGCCGTTTCACCTGATAACATCACAGCATCTGTCCCATCCCAAATTGCATTAGCGACATCTGAAGCTTCAGCGCGCGTAGGAGTTGGATTATCAGTCATACTCTCTAGCATCTGAGTTGCAGTAATGACCGGAATCCCCAGAGCATTACATTTACTTATTAATTTTTTTTGAATCGATGGGACTAAGTGATTACCAACCTCAACCCCCATGTCCCCCCTGGCGACCATAATCATGTCTGTGACCGCGAGAATTTCATCGATATTATCGACTGCTTGCGGTTTTTCTATTTTGGAAATAATTGGGACATCCACTTTTAAAGAATGTAAGAGTTGCTTCACAGAAAGAATATCTTCTTTTTTCCTGACAAATGACAGGGCAATATAATCGGCCCCTTCCTTAAGCGCAAACATTAAATCTTCTTTATCTTTATCAGTAAAGGCCGGTGCGGAGACATCGCAATCGGGAAGATTTATTCCTTTATTTGACTTTAGAATTCCACCAACTTTGATTTGAATCTTATAAACATCTCTATCCTTACTGATTGCTTCTGCGATAATAAGTCCATCATCAAAAAGAATTCTTGCTCCATCATGACAATCGGCCACAAGGTTCTCATAAATCGTTGGTATGTACATTTCTTTGTACTCTGGATAATTTTCTTGCTGCTTTGTTGATCCAATCACCCAGACCGATCCATTCTCAAGCTTTATTGGAGCCGCTAATTTATCAACTCTTATTTTTGGGCCTTGGAGATCCGCAAGGATTCCCACTTCATATCCAGATTCGAGACTGGCCTCTCTTATATTTTTAATAACCGCAAGATGACCCTCATACGTTCCATGGCTCATATTGAGTCTGCAGACATTAACTCCTGCTTCAATAAGTTTCACTATCATTTCTTTAGAAGAAGATGAAGGGCCGATAGTGGCCACAATTTTTGCTCGTCTCATATCTATCCTAGGTTTGAAGTACTTCTTTATCTAGAATAACACTATCTACGCTTTTTTTGAATTACCTTGAATGAGTGCTGAATTTTTCATTGTTTCAATTCGCTGTTCAAATTGATTGCGGAGGGTTTCTTTTTCTAATTCACTTGATTTAAAAAGTCTTTCAAATTGAGACTGAGATTCACTCATTCTCAATGAAAGCTCTTTTTGATGGTCATTACGCTCTCGTTCTAGCTGGTCTTCATATTTTTGAACAATCTGATTTGTCTGAAGTTCTGAAATGGCCCGGTCCTTACCAATCATCGTTTCATACTTATTTCTAAGATTACCTACTTCCATTTTATGATTTTGCTCTTGGCCCTCAAAGGCATTCTTCGCTGCCTGTTCTTCCTTGATTCTTCGCGCTTCATCTGTACCTTTCATCTGCTCAACGTCTTTTTCAGTTTTTCTGGCCAATAGGTTCATGCGATTCTCATAGTTTTCTATGATTTTATTCGTCTGCTTTTCCATTTCGGCCAATTTTCTTTCGTAAAGATCCTCTTTAACGCTAAGTTGATGATTAAAATTACTCTTCATTTCTAATTTTTCATCACTCATATCTTTTCTGCTTTTTTCGATGAAATGTGTTTTATTTTTAGCAAATTCATTCTTAATTGAATTCACCTCTTCCATCTTTTTTTCATTTGCAACGTTAATAAATTTCCCGAACGATACACGCTGTTCATCTAATTCTTTTTTTGATTTAGTATTGGCCTTTCCCAGACGATCTTCACCATCAAACTTTGTTCTGGCCACTTCTGTTTTATATCGATCAATAACATTGTCATTACGCTCTTTTAAATTCTGCAGAGTCCCTTTGTGTTGCGCAGTTAATTCCGCATCTTTTTTTTCTAGTTCTTCACTATTATTTTGTAACATGCCTTTACGTTGCTCACGGTAAACTTCGTCAATTTTATTTTCTTTCTCAGTATTCTGGGCCATATTTTTTTGATTTTCTTCTCTGGCCGCAGATAATCGATTTTCATATCCAGCTATTAATTGTTTATTTTCATCTTTTAAAGTGGAAACTTCAGTTCCTCCTTTAACCTTCTGATTGGCCATATGCTGAATATTTCTAAGATCATCGTTATAGCGTTTCTCTAGCAGTTTTGATTCTTCTAAATGAGCTTTTTTGGTCTTCTCTTCGTCATGAATATTTTTCTCTCTGATTTCTTGCTGAAGATTGCTAAACGTTTTTTGCCCCTCTTCGCTTTCTATATTTTTTAATTTCAATACATCATCAATGCGCGCTTCTTGCTGCTCTCTCATCGAATCTCTTTCTTGGGCATAATTAGTGCGTAAATTTTCGTTGTCATTTCTTAATCGGGAGATTTCTTTGAATTTTTGTTCCTGATTACTTGATCTTAAAGTTTGAAGATTTTCTTGATTGGCCCTCTCTTGAGCAACTAATTCCTTATGCCCTTCTGCTCTATTTTCAACGAAATCTTTTTTATTTTTGGCCTCAAGACCACTAATTTTCTTATCAAAATCTTGTTTATAATTTTTATTGGCCTTGGTGTATCTTTCTCCCATCGTTTTTTGTGCTTGGGCATTAAAACGGTTATTCTCTTCGGTGCTTTTTTTATAAGAAGTACTTAAGTCGGCGAGCTTATCACTAAAATCAGTTTTCATTTCATTGCGAGTTTGATCAAAATGATTACTATTTTTCTTTATTTCATTACGGAATTGCTCCTGACGATTTGCAATGACTTCTTTTGTCTTATCAGAGTACATCTGATTATTGATTTGATTTGATTCTTCTAGTTTTGATTTTTGATTGGCATAGTTTTGAGAAAGTTTTTTTGCTTTATTTTCATAATTCGCTTTCACATCTTCATTATTTTTTTCATAAGAAGAACGTAAATCTTCTTGAGCACCACGATATTTATCGCGAGCTTGATCTAATTTTTGAGAATAATCCTTAACATCCATTAATTATCCCGTGGCTTGAGCCCCCTTACCTGAGTAGGAGACAATAGAATAATTATATCTGAAGGAAGGATTCTTTTGGAGAGAGGGAAAAGTTGCCCTTTCCCTCCATAACTTAGTTGACTATTTTGCTAGTTCTTCGTCTATGACTTCAGAGAAAACTTCAATGGGTTGCGCCCCACTCACAAGCTTTCCATTAATAAAAAACGTAGGAGTTGACTTGATTCCAATTTTTTGTCCTTCGGCCATATCATTGTCAATGACAGCTTTATGTTTTGAGCTATCTAGGCAAGACTTAAAATCTGCTTCTTTTAAACCGATCTTTTTTGCCGTGGCCATTAGATCTTCTTTCCCTAGCTTAGTTTGATCTGCAAACATGGCATCATGCATTTTCCAGAAGTATTTTGCATTTTGCTCATTTGCACAAAGAGCTGCCTCGGCCGCTAAGCGTGCTTGAGAATGAAAAGGAAGTGGATAATTTTTAAAAGCAATTTTAATTTTATTGCCATATTTTTTCTCAAGCTCACCTACTACGTTTGCCGCTTTTGAGCAAAAAGGACATTGAAAATCAGAATACTCAACGATTGTTACTTTTGCATCTGAGCTACCTTTAAAAGGAGCATCTTTGACATTAACATCGAATACCGGTCTCTGAGGTTTAGCAATATAAACTTCAACTGGCGTTTTCTTTGTTTTTTCCGCAATCCATTTATCTACAGCAACTTTCTTAGCTTCAACTTCTAAAAATTGTTTTATGCGTTCACGAATTTCACCATTAACTTGCTCTTTAGGAATCTGGCGCTCTTTAATAAATTTTTCAATTTCAGCATCAGAAATTTTAATTTCTTTAGCAATAAACTTATTCAAAAACTCATCATTAGAAAGCCCTTTTTTATTCGGGTCTTGATTCATAAATTTTTCTAAAAGCATTGCTTGAAGTTTGCCAAATTTAATTTCATAGACTTTCATTTCTGCTTCGTAAAGATCACTCTCTATTCCATTATTCAGATCTTTATCCAAAATCTGCTCTTCTCCTATTTTTGCGGCCACGCCCGCTGCTGGAGCGGCCTTAAAAATAAAATTAGGTCGAGAATCTGCTTGCTTTTGACAAGCAAAGAAAATAACCATTACCGAAAACAGACCTGTGAGCGTAATACTCCATTTACTTCTCTGCACATTTTTCTTCATAGACACCCCATGCTCAAATAGTTAAAGTTCATTTTAAGAAATTTCTTTAGATAATAGCTCTCTTTAATTAAGAATGCGATAGTTCGCCAATAAAATCTTGATAAACTCTAGAGCTCAAAATCAAGTCCCGATGAATACCTGTGTCTATTACTCGGCCTTTATCCATCACCAAAATCCTATTTGCATTAATAATTGTTTCAACTCTATGGGCAACAATAATTGTTAGAGAATATTTTTGAATCAAAAGGACTAATTTTCTTAAAGAATATTCTAATTCAGAATCTAGCGCCGAGGAGATTTCATCAAAAAAAACAATATTCTTTTTTATATAGCAGGCACGAATCCCTGCTAGCAGCTGCCGTTGCCCAAGCGAGAGACTTGGTGGATCAATTCGATCCAGAGGAGAAAGTCCCCAAATTTTTAAATAGGGAATATTCTCAACAAGAAAATCCCAAGTCTCATAGAAATCAGTGGGCCCTACTCTTTTGAGAGTAATATTAAACATAACAGTCTCACTAAAAATATGTGAGTCTTGCGAGACAATACTGACTTCCTTACGGTATTCATCTAAATCAGTTAATGAAAGTTTATATTCACAAGCGTCTTTTTCCATAGACAAAGAAACGCAGGCCTGTGGTGCCAGAATATTACCTGCTAATATATTGAGCAAAGTAGATTTACCACTTCCAGAAAGGCCAACGATGCCAATAAGTTCTCCAGGAAATCCTTCAAAATGTATATCTGTGAGAGTAAATAATTCTCGCTCCCCCGTATTGGCCCCGGCCCTTTTGGGATACTCAAATGATTCTAAGTCAACTTTCATTTTCTTAAATTGTCCTCGATTTGAATCTTTATAAAAGGCCAACTCCTTTTTATAAGGAATATCATTGAGAAAATGTTGAATGCGATCAATTCCCGTATAGGCCCTTTGAATATTCGCAATTTTTCCAGAAACTTCCTTGATGGGATTTATGGATCTTTGAATAAGGTCAACAATGGCAAAAATCAAGGCCACTTCAGTAAGATGAGAGTAGGGAAATATAAATATAACAAAGGCCAGCAAAACGGGATAAAGGGATTCAGCTGAAGCATAGTAGGCTGCATCCATTGTGTTGACTTGGTTTTGCTTCTCTAAAAAGTCCTCAAATGAAATTTCTGATTTTTTTGAAGCATATTGATCATGGCGTGTGTAGTACATTTGATGAAGACCACCGACCACATTGGCCGTCACTCGATTGACTTGGGCCTGTGCATTTCGAAGCCGCATAAACATATCGCGCATCAACTGGCTTCCCCAAATCAGTAAAATCGTCGCAATGACTTCAGCTCCTGCAATGAAGAAACCTGTAAAATGGTCAAGCTGAATAAAACCCACCAGACATGAAACGACAAAGCACAAATCAATAAAAATACCAAAAGAGCCAGAAGTCACTAAGTCACGAATGGCCTCTGTATCCGACATTATCCGAGAAAGAACTTCGCCTTGTGGATATTTATCGCTGTCTAACTCATGAGAAGACAGCCAACGCCCATAAGTCTCTGTACGCGCGTATTGGATCATAAGACGAACATACTTATTCACACTCAATTGATAAATAACTCGATTGACATAAACCGCCACGAAATTGATTAATAAGATAAGAATGGCAAAATGAAAATGGCCCGAGTCAAAATAGCTTCTCGAAAGATCTGAAATAAGGGCCGGAGTTTTAGAGCCTAGAAAAGCCGCAATGATTAAGCAGACGATTAACACCGTCATCATTTTGCCTGAGCCTTTAAAGAAAAATAAACTATACCATTTGTTTCTGGAAATATTCATAAATTTTTGTCGTTGGTTTAAGGATTTCTAAGACAGGGCCTTCTTCAATAATGCCTAATTCTTTATCAAGAAAAATGACAACTTCCGAATTCTTTACTGTAGAAAGACGATGACTTGTAAGGATGACTGTCTTATCAGTCATAATTTTATGACCTTTTAACTCTTGAATGATACTTTTTTCCAAAATCAAATCTACTGAAGAAAAAGGATCATCCCAAAGAAGCGTTTGTGCCTCACTCATTAGACTTCGAACTAAACAGAGGCGCTTCATCTGCCCACCTGAGAGTCTCTTGCCATTTTCACCGACTTCTAAAACTAATAACTTTTCTGTGTCAGGTTCAAGATAATCAAGACCTAGAATAGTGAGTATCTCTTTAGCGTATTCTCGTTCTTTTTCAGTCGGATTTTTTCCCAAAAAAATATTTCTTTCTACTGAGTCGTTGTAAATATAAGGATCTTGGGCCACAAGACTTATGCTTAGGCCTTTCATTCTCATCACCTCAGATATTTTCTGTAAAAGCTCACTTTTTCCATGTCCCGTTTTGGCCACCAAAACATTCCATTGATGGGGGGAAAATCGCATGTCTAATACTTTATCCCAATAAGGTATTAGAAAAGATAATGTTTCACTTTTATCATTGCGTTTCAAGAGCTCGGTCTCTAAATCTAGAGGTGTCATTAGAAGCTCATTGAGCTTTGTTAAACGTTCCCACGAAGCACTCGATCGCGAAACGACAATGCCAACCCATGAGAGGTAGTTCATTGGTTCCATCAAAAGAAAAATAAAACCAGAGAACAAAATCAGGGTTGAAGCTCCAAGGTTTTGAGTCTTTATTATGCTTGCTCCCCAGAGCATTGAAAGTCCAATACCTAAAGGAATAAGAGGCATCGTAAAAGAAATCCCCAGACTGGATTTATAAAAATAATATAATTCTTTGAGAGATTTTTCCGCAAACAAAGTTGTAAAAGATTCTTCTGCATGAAAGTTTTTAATTGTTCGCTTCCCTGCATAGGTCTCCATGATTAAGTTTTGAACATCTGCCTGCGTTTCCATGGATTTTTTAAAGTAAATTCTATTTTTTGAAACAACATACGTAAAAATAATAAAAGAGAGAAGCATTGGTGTCAGAGCAATCAAAAGGTGCGAATTAAATTGAACAATTTTAGGAATAAGTATGAACATGGCAATGATAAAATTTCCGCCCTGAAGTCCAACGAATCCAATGAGCGCTCTAATTTGCTCAATATCTCCAGTGAGATATTGAAAAAGTTGCCCAGAACTTAAATGACGAAAACGAGCTGGCGTTGATCCTTCTAATTTTTCCATCAATTCTAGACGCAAATGCTTTTGCAAAATGCGAGCGGGATAAAAAAAGAGAATTCTCGATGATGTCCTGAAGACAATAATTCCAAGTGCAAGCCAAAAAAAACGTAAAGGATGAAGTTCATTTATATTTTTTGAAACCAAATCGGCCAACTCTTTGGCCATAAAAGGGAGTTCACTTTGAATTTTATGAGTCAAAATAAGACAAAGAGTCCCAAGAAAATAATAAAGTTTAAATTCTTTAAACTGCGAAGCAATCAGATCCCTAAAAGTGAGATTCAAGCGTGTTTTTTGCATAGATAATACTATAAGGAGCATTGGGCCGTAAGAGCAATAAAATTATATGGAAAAAGCATGTTTCATTTGACAGAAATCACTTCAAAATTTACTATAGGAAACTCTTTAGGCGGATAGCTCAGTGGTAGAGCGCTTGGTCGACATCCAAGTGGTCGTAGGTTCGATCCCTATTCCGCCTACCATTCAAACTAACAAACCAGACAGGCCTTAGAGACAACTTTCTAATCGATCAAGTGATCCGCTCCATCCCATATTAAAACTTTCATGGAAGTCATTAAACATTTTAATTTCTTCAGGAAGTGCATTGATTGGATACCAACGAATCTCAATTTTGCTTTTGTTTTCATCCATTTTTACAAAATTAACAGTTGTTAATAATTCTGCTGGCATCAAAGGTGCCATAGGATGTCTGGTGATTTCACCACTTGCGTTGGAGAATGTAGTCAAATAAATTAAGCGAACATTTTTGACTATATCAATATAA
>JAGOVS010000050.1 GCA_018060625.1 Bacteriovorax sp.
TGGGTGCCAAGCCTGAGATTATTGAATTTAGTGCAAAAGGAAAAAAATATAAACTCGATCGATGCCTCTTTGACGATGGCAATTTTGTCGATACTGACTATTTGCTTTATTTCTATTTGAAAAAAGAAAATTAAACCTTTGTCTGGTTGAAAGTTCAGCTAGCGCGGTAAAAAATAAGTTCAGCTTCACTCATGTGATCTCTTCAATTTTGGTTTTTGAGACCTTTTAATTCCTTATGCTGTTTAATTGAAACGTCTGTCCAATCTTCATAAAATCATCGGCGTGCCCCTCGTTTTTTTAAAAGTTCTTTTCTCTAAGATCAATAATATTGAATTTTATGTAGCTCCTTATGAGCTGGAATATCTCTGCTATAGAGTTGAGAGCTTTGAGCAGTATCAAAGAAAAAAAGAAGTTCTACTTCAACACGGAGAAATGCTGATTGAATCCACGGTCAATGACCGAATGATTGCGACCTTTAAGTCTATAGGAACACTAAAGAAAAAAAATTTTCCTCCGATCATTGCTCTTGTGTAAATAACTTTTTATCAAGGAGTCCTTAATGCATTCGATCCCTTCTGTTTATTATTTATGGGCTTTATTTGTGATTTCTACTTGTTTTATAATTGCAAGCGCCAGCATGTGGAAAGCCTTTTCAAAAGCTTCTTACGATGGATGGAAATGCCTCATTCCCTTTTATAATGTTTATGTGATAACAAAAATTGCTCGCCGATCACCATGGCTCACGATTTTTTGTTTTGTTCCTTACGTGAATTTTTTCTGTTTATGCTATCTCGCTCATGGTGTGTCCAAAAATTTTGGAAAGGGAATCGCCTTCACAATTGGATTGGCCCTCTTCCCTCCAGTATTCTGGGCAATACTTGGATTTGGGGATGCTAAATATCTTAATCCACATGAACCAGCACCGATGCCAAATCTCAAGGCAGCTTAATCTATATTTTCTAAATTACCGAGAACTTAAACTCTCCTAGGGAGCTTGAGTTCTCTCTTTCTTACCACTCATTTTCATTCAGCATGGAACAAAAAGCATCCGCAGGACCTTTATATTCCATTTATGAATGAAGTAAAGCAATTGTATGAATCCTACTTCTTTTTTATTTTAACTTCATATGCTTTCCCAACGTAAAAGTAGGTCATTATTGTTATTAGCAATATTATTAAAAAACAGAATCCCAATAAATACTTATGCTCTTTAAAATAAAAGGTCATTAAAGTGGAGAGAAGTGTTATGTGCAAGTAAATAACCCAATTTTTAATTTTTGATAATGAAAAAAATAATTTAGAATTGCAACTTGGGCAATCAAAACTATTACGAAATGAAGGTTGTAACATTATTTTAATTGGTACAACTGCATTACATTGTGGACAAGTTTTTATCATCTTTTCTCCCGTATACGATAAAAATGCTTTTAAAATATTTTAATAATATTATTTTATTAAAATGGTAAAGTCGATAGACTAAAAAAAACTCATCTCTGATAACTTTTGCTCTTTTAAATTCATTGCGATTTAAATGAGAGAACTATTAAAAATACTTCTTAAACCCACTATGTGATAATCGAGCACAGAGTGGAAGATACCGCTATTTAGGGAATTTCTTTATAACAAAACATAGAAATAGAAACGCCAGTAAAAATGAATCAAATAAAGTGAGTACGAATACCATCTTCTCTAAGTTCTCTTAAAATTGCTTCATCTGTCTTGAGACTATTAAAGCGATTATTTTGAATTAAGTTCAGTGGGATTAAATTTTTAGATGGTGAAAAGTTTATCTGGGATTATTTGCACTTGCGACACATTTTGGTTGATGGCACCTATTCTCCGTGCAAAGAATTTTAGAAGAGCAGGGCTTAAAGAGAATTAAACCTTCTTTTTATCTGGCCCAAAAACCCACTTGTGCTGCTGACCAATTACACGAAAATGCCCCCCACTTTCTTCGTTCCAAGTCAACACTTGAACAAAGCGCTCCATGGGGAATTCTTCATGATTATTAAAACATGGAGTGAGCACCCAAGGAAAAGGACAAGATTCATACTCGGCTTTTAAAGAATTAAAAGCTTCTAAGGTCGCTAAAAAATCGGCCCGATTTTCTATGACCGCTTTTACTTGAAACTTTCCTGGGTATTGGGAAATCATTTTGGAGATATTTTTAAGGGGAGTTTTAACCCCCGTTGAAGGCGTTTTAAAATCAAAACTCACAAAATCAACGAGCTCAAAAATTTCATCGACGACTCGGCTTCCTGCTGCTTCTATATTGACGTAGTAATTTTTTGCTTTTAACGCCTTTGTAAGAGCTAATACATGTGGAACGTGTCCAGGGTGAAGAGGATCCCCGCCTGTAATTGAAACGTTCTTGATCGCCCCATTATGTCCTTCTCTGTGGACACTTTCTAAAATCAGCTCCAAGTCCTGCCCCATGTCTTGGGTAAAATCCCAAGTGTCCTTTGAATCACAATTAAGACAACCAATAGCGCAGCCTTGATAGCGAACAAAAATCTGAGGTCGTCCTAAATAAACCCCTTCTCCTTCTGTCGCACGATAAATAGAATTTATGAGATGATTCGTTATCATTTTTTGACCTATTCCTTTTTCTTACAGGTCTTACAGGGAAGCCCTATATCAGTCAATTTGACCTGTAGAAAATTCTCAATAACTGACAAACTCTTTCCAGCAAGCATTGACTTTCTTTCTCCCCCATTTTGAGGCAAAATACCTTTATGAATTACCTTGAACTCTACCAAGAAACAATCTCCAAATTAAAACGCAATGAACGCCCTTTAATTAAGCTTAATAAAGAGCTCATTGAACATCTAAGGGTGGAGTGGCTTAAGGCCCTAAAAGGCCCTAAAATTGACCATGAGGCCCTAAAGCGGATTCTCTGCATTTTAGATAATACCCAAAATATGAGCAATCAATTTAATGAATTCTTTTTTATGACACTTGCCCAAATTGACGATGTTCAACTTCTTATCTTTACCCTGGCCTCATCCCAAAAGCATGTTATTGCCGAGGCCCTCAAGTCCGGCGAAATGATTCCCGAAATCTATTTTGATGAATTAAAAAAACTTTTACGTCACAAAAATCCCGAAGTGCTTGAGTGGACCCTCAGAACCATAGACTGTTTAGGGCCCCTTTCTTTAAGACTAAAAAAAGAAGTGCGCAAACTACGACCTGGCCTTAAGATATTCTATAACAAGCACCAGCAAGCAAGTTTTCAAATCATAGAGCAACTAGAAAGACAGTGGGAGATGATGCGCTTATGAGTCAAAATAATAATCGCGATGAAGATATTCGAAAATTTCTCAAAGAAAAGCACGATCCTTACTCACAATTTGAGAAACTTAAAACCTATAAGAATGCGGCCAATCAACCTCTTTTTCATAACAATTACCATGAGACCTATAATGTAAACATTAGGCCCGATACAAGTATTGCTCCTGCGCAATTTATTCCTGACCCACTACTGCCCAATCAATTTCGTGCTCATCCCACAACTATAAAAGCGATGAGAAAAGAGCTTTTCATGGGGGGAGAGGATTTTGTCGATCTTGAATGCCTCTATGTTTGTGCTTCATGTAAGCATCAAATCGATTTGCAATTTTGGAAATTTTGCCCTTACTGCGAAGCCTCTTTTAAGTAGACCTCTGTTTTTTACAAAGAGCGAGATGTTAAGCTTTGTTAGATTTTAATAATTTACTAGGTTGCTCCCCTATCGGTATTGTAATTCAACAAATTTATAGTTGTTGAGCAATGCTTGCCACTGCACGTCCATTGATGGTTTTACGCAGTCGATTTTTTAAGGAGTAAGAATGAAGAGAGAAAATGCCTACCTCACTGACAAGCAAATCGCGATCCTAAAAGAAAAATTATTGGCCGAAAAAGAACGCATCTCGAATAAAAAATTACAAGAAGAAAAATATCAACTTGATAAAAATGAACTTTCTGACCCTCTCGATGAGGCCAGTGTCAACACCCAAACCTCTCACGATATTCGCTTTATCAATCGTGAAAATTTTTATCTAAAAAAAATTAATAAATCCCTTAATGCTATCACTCGCGGAACTTACGGACTCTGTGAAGAGTGTGATTCTGAAATCGGAAATGAGAGACTAAATGCAAGATTAACAGCGGAACTCTGCATTGCCTGCAAAGAAGAAGCTGAACATGCAGAGAATAATAATTTCTTTGATAAAAAATCCAAGTCCCTTGGACGCGCTCTTCACGAAACTGCAAGATAGAAAGAGAGAAGGCAGACTTTACCTTAAAGAAATAAACTCACCAACGGGGTGGCGGTATTCGTTAAACTCAAGATAGCGAATGAAATTCTTCCCCGTAAAATGCTCATCCAATTGATTCATGACTTCATTTTCCCTAAATTCATATTCACGAGTGAGTGTCACCTTGTAAGTATTTTGGGAAATAAACGCGACCTCTTTAATCATCTGTGACCATTTGGCCGACTGAAGCTCACTTAAGTAATCCGTCGAATTGACTCCCAAAATGAATTCGCCCCACTTATACCCGTCACAAAGCACTCCCCCCTTCGCCTCTTCATTGATGGCCCCGACACTACGGGGTACCCATTTTCCCTGCTCCACTTTCCCCCACACGCAAAAAGACCTCTCGTTTACTAAAACCTTGGCAACAAGACTCAATCCCCCTCCTCCACAATGAAGGGCCAGGTCAACATCTCGTATAATCTCCCCACGAGACCGAGGGGCAAGTTGGGCCATTTCTGTTTCTATTACCTTTCTATTTCCGGAATAAGAAAACCTCTCATTAAAACTGACTAATTTAAGAGTGTCTTTACTTTCATACCAACAGGCCCCATCTGAAAGGCCACCAACTTGAATATCAGAGGCCAGCACCTGAACAGCTCCAACACAAAATGCCAATATCAATTTAGCCAAATGCTTTTTCTTCATATCTATCCCAAAACCTGATCAATCTTTACTTTAGCTATCCTATCGGATACTAAAAAAGAAAGTTAACCTTTTTTGTTAAGTATTAAGAATTGAGGACTTAGATGAGAGATTTGATCTTTTCAATCATAGAGAGCTTTTACCAAAAGGCCATAAATGACATTATCATTGGATATCATTTTCAAAAATTTAACGACCCCGAGGTTCTTGCCCATCACCTTGAGCGCCTAAGCTCATTTTGGGAAATGCAACTGACTGGTACGACTTCCAAGACATTTGATAAACCCTTCCATTTACTCTTTACTCACTTGCAACTCAATATTAAAAAGGGTGAACTCGGAAGATGGATTATACTTTTTCATCAAACCCTTGAGGAATATGAAAGCTCTATTAATCATCCTAACATGACATTAATGAGTGAATTATGGAAAAAAAGAATTGCGCTATTTGAGGAACGCTTTATTGCACATCCGCAAATGTTTCGTCAAAACTAAAAAACTAATGATGCTCGGCCGGGGGATGAGACTCGCCGTGCCCACTACCATGCCCATGTTCAGTTTTTTTAGGAATTCTCTGAATTTTTTTATTGGGATTGATGGCCTTAAATGTCTCGATGACATAATCCTCTAAAACAGGCTCACCCTGAACCCGATCAAAAAGCCAATTTCGAGCATAATACTGATTGAGACGCATGGCCTCTTCACGGGCCTGCTCTGCACTATCAAAAGCAATCGCGAAAAATGCCAGCCTCTTATAGACAAGTGATTTCGACTCTAAGCGATTCACTCCTGGCGAATAATCCGCAAACTGAGGAGTATCACTCTTTTCTTTGTTTAAAGTGGCCCCTGAGGCCAAAGCATCAAACTCCTCTACTGTGTATTTCTCAACAGGAATTTGTGACTTTTTCGAGCAGCCCTGGAAATCCAAAAATAAAAGTAGACCCAATACACTTAAAAAAATTTTCATTATCTTCTTTTTGCAACCTTACTCACAGCTCGTTGATTGCGACTATTGGCCGTTTGTCTTTTAGCTGGAGCTTTTTTTTCAGACCTTTTATAACGTGGTGTCGAAGAGGTTTTAATCGTTTTCAAATGCTTCTTTTTAGTAACTTTCTTCTTATCCCCAATCTTGTCTTTCAATTCGGTTAATTGCTTTTTCTTCTTATCTAACTTTGTACTTATCTTAGGTTTTGCCGTGGCCTTTACTGCAGAAAACTTCGATTCATCAAAACTTGTTAAACGAAGTGCGCTCTGATTTTTAATGGCCTCATTAATTCTAGAAATAATATTAACGTCTTTTGGAGTCACTAAATTATAAGCAAATCCCTCTGCATTCATTCGCCCAACTCGACCACAACGATGGATATAATAAACTGCTTCGAACGGTAAATCATAATTCATGACCCAAACTAAATCATCAATATGCATTCCCCTCGCTGTAATATCCGTCGAAATTAAAACACCACCCTCTTTCAAAAAGCGATCGTAATTTTTCTTTCTGTCTCGTGCCTCCATTTCTCCGTGGAGTGAATGAAATTTCATTTTTGAAAACTTAGCAGTGAGCTCTAAAAAAAGGGCATCGACAGTCTCATGTTTATTGACAAAAATAATTCCTCGTCCTTTCGCTTGATTTTTAAGAAATGCCTCAGTCATGGAATTTTTTTCTTTGTCTGTGACATAAATATTAAAAGTGCGAACTGATTGAGTCAGTTTATTTTTTTCTTCAGCATTATAACTGACAAAATCAATATCAGTGAAAACCGTCTTGCAAAATTCATCCAAACTTTCGGAATGAGTGGCACTAAAAAGCCCAACATGCACCAAGCTAGCATCCGTAGATCCGTAAATATTAACTAAATCTTTTCTAAACCCCATATCTAATAATTGATCGGCCTCATCCATGATGATGTATTTTGTTTCTTTAAGATTAAGCTCTTTTTTCTTAAGTGCAGAACTTAAGCGTCCTGGAGTCGCAATCAGAATATCGATATGATCGCGAGCAAGTAAATGATTGGTTTTTGCTCCTTCGCCACCGGCCAGAAGACGGACACGCATTTTTGCATGGTGAGCTACTGACTTAAAAACTTTAAAAAGCTGAGTCCCCAATTCGCGCGTAGGCGCAAGGATAACAGCACGGGGACGAGCAAAATTATCTTTTGTCTTGGCCACAGGAAAATCTTCTTCATCAAACTTTAACAATTCGCAAATGGGAAGGGCGAAGGCCAATGTTTTTCCAGAACCCGTCTTAGCAATCACATTAACGGATTTTCCCTTTATAAAATCGGGAATTACTTGGGACTGAATATTAGTTGGTTTGGTCAATTTATTTTCTTGAAGAAAAGAAAGGACAGCGGGGTGAGAGAGGATTTTTTCAAAGCTCATGATATTGATCTCGCAATAGACTAAAGGTGATTATTCCCCTAGCCTATCACGAAAGTCATTTAATTAGAAGAAGAAGCGTAAATCAACTGATTGAAGGGCAGAAAGCTTAACATCTCCGTCCATGCTCTTCATTGGGGCCTTAATTGAGTACTCCAACTGCATCAGCCATAACTTCATCCTTGGACTGATGGTAAAATATTGTTTATCAACCATTCCACGAAGTTGAAGACCTAAACGATCCCCCCAAACGTGAGCTCCAGCATCGGCCCCCAAATAAATACCATCTCCAAAACCATAGCCTGATCTTTTATGAAGGCCAACAAATGGTTTTAAAGAAAGCATGGAAAATCGATAGAGGGCATCAGCATGCAAGCGAAGCAGCGGACTATAGCCATATGAGTGCTCCTTAGATTCTGCTTCGCGCTCCTTCATTTTTGCCACTTTGATTTCCTCGAGGCTTACTGCGGCCGAGTAATTATCATTTTTATAACCTAATCGATAATCTAATTGAGCGCTCATTTCTGTATTCTTCTTTTTAGGCAACTCTATTTTTGCCCCAGCGGCAATCATGTCCTTGGTTACACGTTGATAAATATCCGTGCGGCTAAGAGCGTATAAATTAAAGTCACCAAAGAAATGCTCACCATAAGAATATTCATTAAACAATCCGGCCTTTCCATCAAGCTTAGCAAATAATTGAATGTTTGGGACCGAGGCCGTGAGATTAGGCATGATATAGGTACCCGTTTTTTGGGTAGCACAAAGGGCCTTAGTAGTTGCAGCAAGTGAGGCGCTCGCGATACAATCTGCAATAATATCGCTCCCAGCAGTTTCACTTGCAATAAAAGTTTTCAAATCTTCAGGAACCGCCACAGGAAATAAATTATATATATCTTGAAGAACTAACGCGTCAGAGCGGATCCCAAGATTGGCCCCCCCGTCGACAAAAACGCGTACATTCGGACGAACCTTTACATTAAAAGCAGTGAAGCTAAAAACGGGGAAACCTAAAGCGACATTTAGCTTAATAGTCTGTTCTGTTTTGTCGTATTTCGCCAAAAGATTTTGGGCCGCAGTCAGCTTATCTGTTGATGTCCCCGTCTTAGAAGCATCAGAGATATCCTTTATGACACTCGTAATATTTTTATTAATAGTGGCCCCAATATCTAAAAAGAAATCATGCCCTATCGGTCTTAACATTTGCTCTGTTTTAATTTTGTCATCAATAAGCTTATAGCGATCTACGACATCATAAGAAATGGCACTGGTGCTCGTCAGAGCAATAACGGTGGTCGCTGTCAGCAATTTGAGATGTTTCATCATTCCTTCCTTAAATTGTATAAAAAAATGGGATATCTCAATGCTATTAAATGTCTCAAATTTGTAAAGCACTTTATGTCCCACCAAATTCTTCGGGAATATCCTCTAAGGAAAAGAAATTGCACAACTGACACTTTTTAATACAATAGATTTATGAATGAAAATAGAGATTCTAAAAAAGATGAAGAAAATCCCCATTTTACTCTCGAAGTAAAAATACCTGATCAACCAACCAAGAGATTAAAAGTTCTCGATCGTCTTCTTGCGGGACTTGACCCTCGCAATGATCTCATCCTGATAGATCCAGTTGTCAAAACCAAACACATGCTTTTTAAAAAGCAAAATAATGTTTTGTGTGTTCACTATCTGGGCAATGATGGTGAGAGTTTTTTAAATGGGCACGAACTAGAAAAGGGAAAACTTTATGTTTTAGAAAAGGGAGATCTTCTCAAGGTTGGATCCATTGAAATATGCATCCATCAGGGCGAAGAACTCTCCCCCATTCCCACTGAAGAACGATCCCATTCTAGAAAGTTAAAAGAACCCAAAACAAAAGAGCACACAACAGAAAAGTCTGCTAGGCCCTCATTCGTGATCCCCAACCAGGCCCCTAAAATAAAGATTGTCGCCGGAAAAAGAGAGCCCATTTTTAATTTTTCAACAATCAATCTCATTCCTTATAAATTTTATGGATTTATTCTTGATGTCGCATTTACTTATTTCATCCTCTCGTTTGTCATTCCTTCATTAGGACTTTTGCAAGAGATTCTAGAAATCCTTTACCCCATAAATCAATTCATCAATGAAGCAATACATGCTTACTATCCACCCTTCGCAAAAATCCAGATTGATTCGCTTATTGAGTTTTTCATTTGCTTTCACGTATTGATGATTGCCACCAGCTTAATTCTTGGAACGACACCAGGGGCCTTTAGCACGGGCCTTCACTCAAAACCAGGCCGCTCGTCATTTTTAGGCACGCGTTTTAAGGCCTATCTTTACGCCCTTCTCAATATCGTATTGCTCCCCCTTTTGATTTTTGATTTTCCTTTTTACAAAGGAAAAACTCTCAAAGAATTACTCACTTTCTCAGAGCGAGAAATTTCAACCTCAGGTTTTTTTAAAATCGTCCAAAGAATCATTGCACCGTCTTTACTTTTCGCAACACTTCTCGCCCCATTTCTCTTACCCCCACCTTTTATGGCCACAATAACTGAAATAAATAACAAGGCATCTAAACTAAAAGATGTGCATTCCCAGTCCGTCATTTCCAAAGCGGCCACAATAGGTCTCACCCTTAATACTGAACTCAATGATCAATATCATCTGCTCCCAAGCTTTAAGGCCAAGAAATGGGGAATGACTCTTTATGATTTAAACAGCAATCAGGCCCTTATAATGCAAGAAAATAAAAGACTAGATTATAAAACGGCCTTCTTCCAACTTCGATATGCCAACCCATTGGCGAGTCTTCACTTAAAAGGTACCTCTCATAATGCTGAAGAATGCAAAAAAAGATCTCTTGATAGCTTAGGATTTACTCTGGAAAAAATCCCAAACAGTTTAGAACAATATGGACCATTTATGGCCAATGATCTGCTTTTTAAAAATCTCTTCCTTCATGCTTTTTCTTCTCAAGATAATTTTTTCATGAACTCTTTTGATAAACAAAATCCGGCCATTAAAATTTCTAGCAATAACAATTCGCAAAATGAGGAGCGCCTTTTTTTATTTACACAAAAACAGATTATTGAGTTCTCCTTGCAAATTCCAAAAAATTCAAAACTGCTAGACGTCTTTGTCAGCAAAGTCATTGCAGGATTAAAGTTTATCCCTTACGCCCACAACTTAGAGACCTCTGGCCCTCAAATCCTTGAAGTCATTGAGAGTTTTGAAGAAGGAAAGACAGAAACTATTTTGACTTATTACATCAATGAAGTTAAGAAAGCCCAAGAACTACAAAATTTGGATTGGAGCGCTTTTTTGAAAAAAAATATCCTCCAAACAAAAATGGCCTTAACTGGCATAGAGCGAAGAAAAGGGGAAAAGGCGTTAGAAGAGCTCGCAAATTCCCTTTAAGTTTTAAAATAGACAACTTTTACCGACAACCGACAAAAGAGACCAGAAAAATGAAAATCCAAGATCAAGTCAAAGAACACTTTAATTTCAAACTAGAACACGTCGATAAAAATTCGAAGGCCCGTGCAGGTGTTATCCATACTCCTCATGGCGATATTCCAACTCCCGTCTTTATGCCTGTTGGAACACATGGGGCGATTAAAGCACTTCAACCTCAAGTTTTAGAAGAGATGGATACAAAAATTATTCTCTCGAATACTTACCACCTTCATATGACCCCAGGATCAGACCTTATAAAAAAGGCCGGTGGACTTCACAAATTTATGAACTGGCCTCGTCCAATATTAACTGATTCAGGCGGCTTTCAAGTATTCTCTCTTCAAAAGAAAAGCATAAAAGAAGAAGGTGCTGAGTTTGCCGACCAAAAAGGAAAAAAGATTCTGCTTTCTCCTGAAACGTCAATCACCATACAACAAAATTTAGGCTCTGATATTATGATGGCCTTTGATGAATGCATTCCTTATCCGGCCACTCGCGAATACACAAAAAATTCTATGGACAGGACTCATCGTTGGCTTGATCGATGTATCGAGACTTGGAATAATCCAAAACAAGCACTCTTTGGCATTATTCAAGGTTCTACCTATAATGATCTTCGAAAAGAATGTATAGATGAGCTCGTCAAGCGCGACCTTCCTGGTTATGCCATTGGTGGCGTCTCCGTTGGTGAAGGTGCTGAGTGGATGGAAAAAATTATTTCATACGCGGCCCCATTAATGCCTGTTAACAAACCCCGCTATGCCATGGGGATTGGCAATCCTGAAGATCTCATCATGCTTTGGGAAAATGGCATCGATATGAGTGATTGTATCATACCAACCAAGTTCGCTCGTGGAGGAACTCTCTTCACGACTCGAGGGAAAATTAGAATTCGCCACAGAAACTACCGTAGAGATTTTTATCCCATTGATCACAGTTGCAGTTGCTATACTTGTAAAAATTTTTCTAGGGCCTACATCAAACACCTTTTTGATTCTAATGAAATTTTAGGTCAAGTATTAGCGACCACTCACAATATTGCCTATTACAAAGGTCTTGCTGAAGGCGCTCGTGCGGCCATATTAGAAGATCGTTTTTTAGATTTTAAGAAAGAATTTTTTACTAATTATAAAAAAGACACAAATGATGATGATGGTGGAAGCGCTGAGGATTAAAAAATTATCATAGAGAGTCTCCATCATTTTATTGATGAAGACTCTATTATTATTTATTTTTATTTTGCAATCGTGCAAGCTTGAATGATTTCATATTTAGACAATAGACATCTAAATGTTTCTCTTATCGTTAATTTATTCCTCTTTGTCTCAACGGTTTTCTTATATCCAAGGAGAGGCATGGTATCACCACAAACAGAACCACCAGCTCTTTTACCATGGGCCTTTGTTACATAGACAATTGTCCCATCAAAAGACGTCTCTTTTTTGGCCCCTAATAAATCGGCCGTCACATTAAAATAAGCGCGCGAGCTCATTTGAATTGAATCATCTTCTTCTGCACTATAAGGATTTACAATGACCTCACAATCAGATCCATCTTCGTCGGCAACGGCCTTACCATTTATAGTTGAAGAAAGTTTTCCTTTTTTATTCATCAATGCACTAACATCACTTGGAAGTTGAGCATAAGCATAAGACTGAGTAAGAATAGATGTAATGGTCAGAATCAGGATGGCCTTCACTTGTAATCTCCTTGACTGAAAATAACGTTTATTGTTCATAACCTAACTATTGTCTTTTTTAAAAGTAAATTCTTATAATCATTAAAATTTTACATAAAGAATCCATTTGGAAGAGAATGAATAAAAACCCACAAGGCATTAAAAATTCATAAATCAAGCTTGATCATTTTTACAGGGTCTACTCAATTTATTCCAGTCAGTGACTTGAACAGGCCATAATCATCAATACATCATTGCTCATTAGTACAAAAAAATAGGAATACCCAATGCTAAACTCTAAACCCGTCATCAAAAGTCAAAAAGGACTCATACTGCGCTTCATGCGTGAAGAAAGGAAATTATCACTTCCTGCCGCTGGAAAAATGCTGGGGATGAAAGCATCCGTGATTGATCATATGGAAAATGGAAATAAACCTTTAGAGGAAAATGAGATTGAAAAGTTTCTACTTTGTTATAAGTATTCTAAGGAAACTTTTTCAGATCTCATAAAGGAAAATATTTTAAGCAAACATGCCGCAAATTTATATTTTTTAAAAAATAGGAACTGAAAATTCAATCGAGGCCTGCCTTTCTGTGCAGACCTCGATAATAAATTTATAATTTTGATTCAATCATTTTGGACAACAACCCCGTCAGTTTTTCTAGATTGTCATAAGTGATATTATGAAACATTGAAATCCTAAATTGGTTTCTTCCCAATTTTCTATAACCATCTATGCCATAAACCATTTTCTTTTTTTCTAAAAATTTAATGACATCATCGACATTCACCTTGGAATCAACATCAATCGTCGCTACAGCAATAGACCTAAATTCCTTCTCACCAATATAAGCAGAAAGATAAGGTTTCGATTCGGCCCACCCATAAAGAAGATCCGCTTTTTTCTGGGCCAGACGTTGAACCTCTGAGTAGCCAAGAGCATTCATAAGTTTAATTTGCTCATTCATCATAAACAATGTCGCTAACGCTGGTGTATTATAAGTCTGATTGGCCTCAGAGTTACTTATTGCATTCGTCCAATTCATAATATCTGGCACATAACGAGATTTATCTTCAGCTAGTTTTTTTGCTCGGGCAAGCGCCTTTGGAGACATGATGGCCACCCACAGGCCCCCGTCACTTGCAAAAACTTTCTGTGGTGAAAAGAAATAGATGTCAGTCTTAGAAACATCGCACGGACACTGCCCTCCTCCACTGGTTGCATCTACCACTAACAAGGTATTTTCATCAACAACTGGAAGAGCTGAGAGCTGAACACCCGTTGATGTTTCATTCAAAGTCACCGCAATCACATCTGATCCGGCCATTGCCTTGCCATTAATCCCTTTTCCAAAAGGCACACTCACTTGCTCAGCTGAAATCCACGGGACGAGCTTTGAAGACTTAAACCATTTTTCTGAAAACTCGCCACAAGTAAAATGAGTCACTTTTTTCTCGACTATTCCAAGGGCAATCATATCAAAAAGCAAAGTCGCTCCACCATTTCCTAAAACAACCAGATAATCCTTTGGCACATTGAAATACTTCATTAAGCCGTCTTGAATTTCTTTAACCGTATTTTTTATCGCGGGCTTTCTGTGACTCGTCCCCATATAATGCATTCCTGTGCGCTGTAGCGACTCCAGAAACTCTACGGGAACGAGAGATGGACCTGAGCCAAAACGCGGATCGCTGGGAATAAGATTTTGGGGAACTTCAAATTGATCAAACATAAATCTTCCTTTGAAATGTGAGAGAAGTTATTTGGTGTTTTTAACATTGCCATTTTACCGCAAGTTTTGAAAGAATACTAAACGAATATGAAAATTTCAAAATACTTGAGTTCTATGCTTTTTTCTTGTTTTCTTTTTGTTCCGATGGCGAACAGTTACGACGTCACAGGCACATTTGGGAATCTCTGCGAATACATTGCACAAGTGCAAACAGATGAAAAAGGCTCAAGCAATCTCTGCCAATTCACTCCTTATCTTGCCGGCTCCTTTGACTATCCCCTCTCTACCGAATGGATTCTTTCACCCCAACTAGGATTCTCAATTCCTCAATCAGGCCGGGATGAGAATATAAAAAAAATGAATCTCTTTTTATTGGCCAATACAAAATATCAATTGAGCTCTTTTCATTTTACAGCAGGGCCTGGTCTTTTTTTTACTCGACTATCAGGCAATGGTGGAACAGAGGAATTAAATAATGGTACCGGTATGACTTCGTTTCCTCTTCCGGACAGAACCATTTTTACACGGAATTTTATTCTAAATCTTGGAATGGGTGTAGATTTTCATCGTTATTGGAGTGCTGACTTACAGACATATATTTTCAATCTCCTCACTTCAGAAGATCGTGCTTTCTCTATTGCAGTTAGTGGCACATATCACTTTGGAGAATTTTAAAAATGAAAAGTCTATGCCTTGCTTTTCTCACGTCTTTCATGATTTCCCTAAAGGCAGATGCCTTCACTCTCAATAATTCGGGGGGACTTATTTTTGGAAAAAATGAAGTGTCAGTCCACGTCGCCAACGGGAACTGCGCAAACATTGGCATCGATGAAAATGAGCTGCTTTTAATTGTAGGCAATGCTGTCGATCAATACTGGAATCAATCTCCAACCAGTCGCTTAAAGCTGCGTAAAGGATCCCTTCAAAATTTATCAAGCGCCTACAAAACAGATGCTATCTGCACAAATAACTCATTGGCCGCTTCCTCTGATACCTGCACTCCCAACACTGACCTCTCTGTATCCTCTGATATTTTAATTACCTGCAACGATAACGCTTCTAACTTTTCAAGCTCAGGTGTTTTGGCCGTTACAGTTCCCAATAATATTGTCGGCAACTCCATTATTGGCTCTCTCATCATGATTAACGACAGCAGTTCCAATCAATTCAAATTAAAGTCCTATGATGAGAAAGTTTCTATTATTGCCCACGAAATTGGCCATGCATTCGGCCTAGGCCACAGCCCAGTCAAAGACTCCCTGATGTATTACTCTACAGTGGATATGCGAAAAAATTTAGGTTTTGACGATATCGATGGAATCAGTTACCTCTACCCAAAACAACAACCTATTAGCTGCGGAAGTATTACTGAAAAAACAACTCCCAACTCCCTTACAGGAATGATCATAGGTCTTTTACTTGCGAGCTTTATTCGTTATCAGTTGCGGTATTTAAAACTTCGTCCACGTTTTTGACATTCGCGCTCATATTCTTCAAGCCATTTGATTTCATCACTGTTTAAAAGACTCTCATCAATAAGGTCGTGATCAAAACCGACAAACACGAGGGATCTAAAAAAGAGCATCCCCGGAAGAGTTGGATGTTTTTCCACGGCAACGACATTTTCCAATCGGACACCGCCAAAACCTGGAATGTATATTCCAGGCTCGATAGAGCCAACTGTATTTTCAATTAGTGGAACCGTGGAGGTTGTAGACAAACGAAACCCACCTTCATGAACGTTGATTCCTACTCCATGCCCAGTTCCATGATTATAATTAAGCCCAAACTTGAAAACTGGTTGACGAGCAAGACCATCAATCAAACTTCCCCAAACCCCTTCAGGAAAAACGGCATTCATTGTGGCCAAGAGGGATTTTAAAACTGTTGTGTAAACTTCTTTTTGGCGCTTACTGGCCAATCCGCCTGATAAAAAAGAGCGAGTGGTATCTGTGGCATACCCTGATTCAAAATAGCCCCCAGAATCGAGGAGAATCAACTGCTCTTTAACAATAGAAACATCTGCACTGGGATGAGAAAAATGAATAATCGAAGAGTTTGCCCCCACTGCCGAAATGGTTTTAAAACTTTGCTCTAAAGCACCATTCTTTTGATAAAACTCGTTTGTCTTATAGTAAAAATCTAATTCTGAAAAATCTGCCCCCACGCTCACTTGATCCTTGACCCAATTGATCGTTTCAAAAATGGCCTGATCCGCTCGATTAAAAGAACTATCCATCGATCTTAATTCTGCTTTATTTTTCAAGGCATGAAAGGGCACAAGACCTAAGGCCTGATTCAGAAGTTTTTCTTCTCCAAAATGCGCTTTCAGTTTTTCAAAATCGGCCACATTAAGAGAACTTTCCGAATAAAAAAGTTTTTCAATTTTATAAGGAGCAAGGCCTTGAAAATATTTCCATGTGGTTTCATACTCATTAATCAACACAAGAAATTCTTCCAATTTTGAAAATTTCCCCAGAAAAATTTCAATACTTGGGCATGAGACTTCACCTTCTAAGTTCTCCATTAACAAATAAACACGCTCACGAGTCACTAGCGCCTTTGCCTTAAAAGTACTTTGTGAGGGCATTTCAAATCGGCGAAGGTTCGTCAGCCAAGCAATAGAATCTAGAGCAGTCACAAAAAAGGCTTCTCCAGGATTAAGGATACGCTGACATTTTTCAAGAGTTGACTCTCCCACTTGCTCGAGAGAAAGAACCCGTATGAGTTTATTCAACTCAAGAGATTTAAAATCAATGACACTAGAAAGCTCTGCACTATTAAACGATTTTGTCTTAATGACACTTTCGAAATCTTTAAACAGCGACAAATCAATCCGGTCACCTTCAACTCCTAACGAAGAAAGTTTGCGCTCATGAATGATCTGCTTCATCGCCGCTCTTAGAGATGTTCCATAAGGACATTTGAAGACCTCAACTAAAGAAGCGTCGACTTCTAAATCGGCCTGTTCATAATAGCGCCCATCGACAAAAAGAATCACTCTGCCATGTAAGGGAGCAATCATTTCAGAAGTCGATCCTGTAAAACCAGTTAAGTAGTAGCGATGACAGTCTGAAAGGGGGACATATTCATTAAGAAAGATATCACTTGATGAAAGATAAAAAGAATCGAGTTTATGCGATTTCATATAGTTCTTAAGCTTTTGTATGTTTTCTTGGATTTCTTTAACTGATAAGAATTGCTCTTTTGCCATAAAACTAAACCTTTTTCCTAAAGTTCTCTCATTATTATGCCGATATGAAACCCAGGAAGTATAACCCACAGAAGAGAGTATATGAAATCAAAACTCAATCCTATTTATATAATTGTCGTCCTTTTCCTTTTTAAAGTAGGGATCATTGATAATTTCAGGAATATGGGTCTACCATAATAACTCTCGTTACGTTTCCAGTGAAGCAACTCATCAAAACCTAAGACCTATTCGTTAATGGATTTTTGAAGAAGGCTTACAAAATGCTCACCTCGATGAGCATAATTTCTAAATTGATCAAAGGAAGGAAATCCCGGTGAGAAAAGTAAAACCCCTTCCTGGTCCCCCCCGATCTTCCTTAAATCTTCTATCGTTTTCTCTAAGGTGAGAGTCTTTTTATAAGTCATTTTTCCTTTTACCTCTGCTTCTATTTCATGGGCCATCTCCCCTATTAAATAAAGGCATTCAACCCGGGCCTTAAAAAAGTCGAGATAAGGAAGGATTGAATCTCCATGACCTCT
>JAGOVS010000051.1 GCA_018060625.1 Bacteriovorax sp.
ATTGCCCGATGTCTCGACTCTGTCAAAGACATCGCAGATGAAATTATAGTCGTCGACTCCTTTTCTACAGATAAAACAGAATCTATTTGCAACCAATACAACCTCCGCTTTATTAAAAATCCTTTTAAGGGACACATTGAACAAAAAAACTTTGCGCTCGCTCTGGCACAACATGATTACGTTTTATCTCTCGATGCGGATGAAGCCCTTTCTTCTGAATTGCTTTTGGAAATACGAAAAGTTAAAGAAGATTTCCAATATGATGGCTATCGCTTTAATCGCCTTACAAATTATAATGGGCATTGGGTAAATTACTGTGGTTGGTACCCTGACACTAAATTGCGTCTCATTAAAAAATCCCTCGCCCATTGGACTGGAACAAATCCACACGATATCCTGGAGATGAAAAATTCTAGTAAAGTCGCTTTTCTTAAAGGAGATCTTCTTCATTATTCTTACACTTCAATCGCCTCACATATCAACCAAACTGATAAATTTACAACCATCGCTGCTAGAGCTGCCTTTGCCCAAGGAAAGAAATCAAGCTTGGTTAAAATCTATACTCGTCCCTTCTTAAAATTTTTTCGCGATTATTTTTTCAAACGTGGATTTCTTGACGGACATTATGGTCTTATTATTTGTTCCATTAATGCTCTTTCCGCTTTGCTTAAATACGCCAAGCTCTACGATCTCCAAAAAGGTAAAAAAATATGAAAATTGTTTTTCAACACGAGCACTATCTACCCGTTTTTGGCTATGGTGGAATTGAGCGCATTCTCTTTTGGCATATGGTTGAACTCGCCAAGATGGGGCACCAGGTGGTCTTAATAGGACATCCTGAAGCCAAAGTAAAAGATTATGGGATTGAACTCATCCCTTCTTCTAATGGGTCTCCAGAAGCCTGGCTAGAACTGATTCCAAAAGATGCCGACCTTATTCATCTTTTTTATAATTACAAAGTCCCAGGCGATATCCCTACTATCAATACCATTCAAGGCAATGGAAAAATTGGCGAAGCCTTCACAAAAAACTCCGTTTTTGTATCCAAAAAGCACGCTCAAAATCATGGCTCCGATCAATTCATTTACAACGGAATTGATCTCTCTGAGTACCCCTTCACTCCTCAAATAAAAGGCTGGAATAAATTCCTTTTTCTCGCCAAGGCCTCTTGGCGTGTGAAAAATCTCTCCCATGCCGTCAAGGCCTGTCGTAAAAACAACAAGCACCTCTATATCGCTGGCGGGAAATGGTGGGGACTCTCTCGCTACATCCACAATCACGGCATGGTTGGTGGAGAAGAAAAAATGAACATCATCAGAAGCTGTGATGCTCTCATTTTCCCCGTGCGCTGGCACGAACCCTTTGGAATCGCCATTATCGAAGCGATGTCTCAAGGCCTTCCAGTCATTGGTTCGCCCTATGGAAGTCTTCCGGAGCTTATTACAGAGGAGACAGGCTTTATCGTTCATAGTTATGAAGAACTTGCAGAGAAACTTAAAAACCCAGGAAAAACATTTGATCCTCTCGTGATACGAAAATATGTTGAGGAGAATTTTTCTATTCGCTTACATACTGAAAGATACTTGGTCCTTTATGAAAAAATTAAAGGAGGGGCCGAGCTTAACTTAAAAGGACCAAGTTATTTGCTGACTCAAAGAGCAGAGGAATTATTGCCATTTTAGATATCTTTTTAGTAGCAATAACTCAACACCCTCTTGCCCCCTCTTTAAAGTTGGTCCAAGAGAGCGGATAAAACTTTATCTTAAAAAAACTATTTAACGAGTATTAGCTTTGGATTCTTAACTGTTTTTGTAGCAAAATTCAACGTTATGACTTTTTTAATTGCTGCAATAAAATCTTTATTTTCTTTTTCTTCACAATTTGAAATGTTTAATGTGATTTCTGAGAAAGTTGAAAAATCAGCAGACTCTTTTGATTCCACAATGCTCGCACAAGTTAAAGCATTAATATTTTCTTTAGCTTCAACATCTCCACATCCTAAATTTGAAACTTCATATGACTTTGTTAACTGAGCAAGTTCTGGCCCTTTTGAGATCCCCCAACATCCAATGATAGGTGCTTTTTGGATAAAAAATTCACCTGTCTGCACATGCTGAGAAACAATGAAAACTTCTGTGTTTGCATCAACTGTTGCAAAACTAGCACTTGAAAAAGAAAAGAGCATAGAGATTAAAAAAAACTTCATAAATTCTCCTTAGGAAACATAGATGGTTTAAATGAATTTATGAGTCTTAACATATCGGATACTGGCATAATAGAAAAAAATAAATGATGAAAAAATACTTAATGCTTTATCATTCAAGGTGGCGTTGCAACAACTCTCTCTAAAAATACTTTCAATGAAAACAGAACGTCTCCACCAGGACCACGGTCGATGAGTTGAAAGCTCTTTCCTACGTTGTAAGTACCATAGGCACCACCATGCATAGTTTTAAATCCTTTCTCATCTACATTATAAGACTCACTCTCAATCGTTGCTCGATCAGCATTAATTTTTTTTAGAATAAAGACATAAATTTTTTTTTTAAACTTAACGGTAAATCTCTTCTCTAAAAAAATATGCTGTCTCGTAATAATCTTGGGGTTTCTACCTTCTTGGTATTCTGTTTTCAAATATAAATTCGCAAATGAATCTACTGAAAAAAATAAAGAGAGGCATAAAATAACCATTTTCATTAGCGACTCATTAAAACAGAGTGACGAATGAGATCAACTCTGGAAAAATCCAAATCCACCACCCCTACTTTCTCTCCTTCCCCTAAATCAAGAAGGATGTCTCCCCATGGATCAACCACTAGAGAGTGACCGTATGTTTGCATTTTATCATTATGATGCCCCCACTGTGCAGCGGCCACAACAAAGCATTGATTTTCAATAGCACGAGCTCGCAGCAGTATATGCCAATGGGCCTTTCCCGTAGGAACAGTAAAAGCAGCAGGGTATGTTAAGATCTCTGCCCCGTTTAAACGGTAATGAAGCCCGAGCTCAGAAAATCGCATATCGAAACAAATCCCAAGACCAATTTTTTTAGCTTCGATTTCCACCATTTTATAGTCAGTACCGGCAGTATAATTTTTTGCTTCTGATATTTTCTTATTAGGAAGATCACAGGCAAAAAGATTTATTTTATCATAATGACCAAGATCGATACCTTGTTTATCAAAGTTGTAGGCTCGATTGACGACTTTTCCCTCTTTTAATGTAGCGGCCGATCCTCCAATGAGTGCGATCTCAAAATCTTGGGCCAACTTTTTTATTTCGTCATAGTGCTTATTCCCTTCTTCTACTAAATGAGGCGTCGGCGTTATTCCATCACTCATCGAATAAAAGACCTCAGGTAAAAAGGCAACCGAAGCCCCAAGGGCCTTAGCTTCAATGAGCTGCTGGCGAATCTTTTGAAGATTGATCTTATAATCTAGTAATGATGTCAGTTGAATAACGGCTATTCTCATTTTATTTTCCAAAATTATTTTTTCACAAACACATAATCCAAAACTTTTTGATTTTGATCCAAATACTCTTGGGCCAACTGAGCGAAGTCCTGAATATCTACTTTTTTTGAAGTTCCTACTTTATAAACTTCATAACCTTGAAAAATCTCCACAAATGGAATGGGATTTTTTAATAAAAGTTCATTATTGACTTCAATCACAAATACGGGTTGATGCCTTTTTATCAGTTCCGAGGCTCCCCGTATGACTAAGCTTTCTGCGTCTTGAACATCTACCTTAACCAGAGATGGAATTCTCTGAGTTGTTTTAACGTAATCATCTAGCGAGACAAGGGATATGCTTTCGCTCGTATTAACATCATGAGAGATGGCCGATTCTAATAATGAGTTACCACCTGAACTTTTGGAATCAATGAAGAAAGAAACATTTTTTTGTGATTTATCAGAAACACCAAGACGCTCAAGATGAATTCTTTTTATTTCATTTTTCTCAATTGTTCTCTCCAATGCTTTACTGGTGCAATACGCAGGCTCAAAGGAGACGATCTGAACATCCTTTCTGAATTTAGAAATAAATAAGGAGATCAATCCAATATTGGCCCCTACATCAAAAAAAAGACCATTCAATGGGAGGTGCTCCAAAATGGCGGCCTTAACGGGCTCTTCATAATGATAGAAGGCGGACCTTCCCCCATACATTACATAAAAAGAAGGTCCATATAAATCTTTCGGGTCGACGAAAAGTGATTCTTCATTTGACAGCGGTATTTCTAAAACATCAGGTTGAAAATGTCTTAGCTGGCGATTTAAAAATCTTCTTTTTCCAGCAAATTGCCAAAACCATCCCATAATTATCTCTCTTTTTTAGCGAGCAATAAATTTTCCAATAGCAAAATACTCAAAGCCAAGGCCTATAATTTTTTTTGTTTCATAAAGATTTCGACCATCAAAAATCACTGGTTTTTTAAGGCGCGCTTTAATCTCAGCAAAATCAGGAGTGGCAAATTCTCTCCACTCGGTGACGGTTATTAGGGCATCAGAGTTATTAAGAGCATCATATTTGTTATCAAAAGATTTAATTTTCCCTTCACATTCTTTAAACTCACTCATCATGTGAAGATAATTTTCTGTTGCAACTGGATCAAATATATTAATAGTTGCTCCGGCTCCAATGAGTTTGAGGGCCATCGCTATCGCCGCTGTTTCTCGAACATCGTCAGTATTGGCCTTAAAAGCAACTCCCCAAAAGGTAAAGGTCTTACCAGATAAATTTTTACCATAATGCTTTTCGATTTTTTGAAAAACATAAGATTTTTGTTCATCATTAACTTCTTCTGTGGCATTAACGATTTTTAAATCCATTCCGAAATCTTCTGCTGTGGCAATCAACGCCTTAACGTCTTTAGGAAAACATGATCCCCCGTAACCTGGGCCAGGGTAAAGAAAATGTCCACCGATCCTCTTATCAGAAGAGATGCCCTTTCTCACTTCTTCAATATCTGCAGAAGTCGCATCGCAGAGACGAGCAATCTCGTTAATGAAAGAAATTTTTGTCGCAAGAAAACAGTTCGCAGCATACTTGCTCATTTCTGCAGAAAGATTACTCATTCCGTAAATGGGATTTCCTTGACGAACGAGAGGGGCATAGAGCTCTTCCATAACCTTCATCGCTGACTCGTCCTGGTGCCCAATAATCACGCGATCTGGCCGCATAAAGTCTTCAACTGCAGATCCCTCTTTCAAGAATTCGGGGTTATTCACAAGATGAAATTTCTTTTTGGTATTTTCAGAAATAAGTTTTCTGATTTCATTATTCGTTCCAACGGGAACAGTTGATTTAATAACGATGATAGCATCTTCCGCAATATTTTTAGCAACTTCCAACGCAGCGGCTTTTAAATATTTCAAATCGGCCCTTCCGTCATCAGCAGAAGGTGTTCCTACAGCTAAAAATACAGATTTTGCTTCTTTCACTGACTCGTAATTCAGAGAAAAATGCAATCTTCCAGCTTTAATATTTCTTTCCAAGAGCTCATTTAAACCAGGCTCGTAAATCGGCGACTTGCCCCCAATGAGCATTTCGATCTTTTTAGGATCGATATCAATACATGTTACATCGTGTCCGATTTCTGCAAAACAGGTCCCACTCACAAGACCAACATAACCCGTACCTATTACTGAAACTTTCATAATTTCTCCTCTTAAATAACTGGAAGACTATAGCATTTCACCTTCTTTTTAGCTAAGAATTTGTCTCATAACTTCCGAGTTTTCTAGTCAGAATAAAAATTCATTCAAGAATTTGCGTTTTTATAACGATAAAAGAGTAAGTAAAAAATGAAAAGGCCTTAAGAGACTAAAAAATGAAACCATTCCTGTCAAAATATCTAGAGAGTTACAAAAAATGGAGTTTTCTTCAAGGGGTGACATTGACTTTATGCTTAAGCTCTCTAATCTCCATTGCTGCCACGAATTTTCCAGGATTTACTATTTTTACCCCTGGAACACTTATTTCAGCTGAAGAAATAAATAATAATTTCGAAAAAGTTGTAGGGAAAATTGTTGTAAAGGCCAATGTCAGCAGCTCATTTAGTGGCGATAACAGCTCTTTCTATACCCCCTCGGATTGTCCAACTTGCCATGTGTTCCGTAAAAAAATTAACTTTGATGTGATAACGGTAAATGATTCAAACCTTAAAACGGGCATTGACCCTGAGACTTCCTCAAGTACATACAATAGCGACTTTAGCTATTACCAAGTTCCTTCGAGTGGTTGGTATGAAATTCGATTCACTCCAAGCGCGGCAGTTGATTTTACAAACACACAATGCACGGCAGGTGGTTGCAGCGTGAACGTCTACGCCAATTTTAGCTTATTAATTGCCAACTCGCTATCTGCGATTAATTCTGCTGTATACTCCTTAAGTTTTCAAGGGGGTTCCTCGAAATATCAAAGCGACAGTGGGGGAACTCCTGGTACTTTTAACGCCGCCACCACCTACCCATCAATGCCACCTGAAATCAAACGTATTTATTTAAAAATGGACCAACTTCTTTTCGTCAAATTTGAGGCTAATTATAGTCAAAACTATGCGACTGCAGACTATTCCTTTGCAGTGGCCCCAAATTCCACCGAACTTACAATTATTAAACTCTAGAGTCCTTTTCCTTCCTATGCTATAAAGACTTATGATTAAAACCCTCCTTAAATTTCTCTTGGCCATAACGCTGATCGTTTGGTTATTGACGAGCGGAAAATTAGATTTCTCTCTTATTCGAAAAGCCTTTACGACAGGTCCCCAATGGCTAATGGCCTTATTTCTTTTTTTTATCCAAGTAGCAATCTGTTCATTTCGCTACAAACTACTGCTTGAAACAAAAAGTAAAATAAATCTTCAATACCTAAAGATTTTGCGTCTAAATTATATAGGAGTCTTTTTTTCCAGCGTTCTTCCAGGTGCCGTTACTGGAGATCTCATCAAACTCATCTATGTTAAAAAATTAGATGATCATTTCTCAAACACTTTCCTTGTTTCAATCACACTCCTCGATAGAATCATGGGCCTCACCGCTCTACTTTTCTTATCAGGAACTTTTAGTTTCTTGTATTACTCTGAGATGACTTCGCTGTCTCCCCGAATGGCCCATGTCATTTTTATTAATGGCATTCTCTTCATTGGTGCTTGCTCTTTTTTTATGACTCTCATTGCACCAAAAAAATATCAGGACATCATCCACATCTTATTCATTAAAATTCCTTTTATTGGAAAAAAATTATCAGATCAACTTAATCCCATATTTGCTCTAAGAGAAAAGAAAAAAGACCTCTTCATTTGTTTTACCCTGAGCCTGTTCGTTCAATTTCTCTCTATTTTGACTTTTTGGTTACTAACAAAACCCTTTATTGAGCAAGCATTCCCACTCAAATATGCTTTTACTTTTATTCCGGTCGGCTTAACCGCTATGGCCATTCCCATTTCTCCAGGAGGACTTGGCGTGGGGCATGCTCTCTTTGCCAACCTATTTTCAATCGTCCACATCGACAACGGAGCTTCTCTTTTTAATCTCTTTTTCGTGTGCAATTTGGCCCATAACTGCATTGGAGTTATTCCCTATCTCACAATTCGCAATAAGCATTTAAGTTAAAGAGTCTTTGCTTTTTGAAGATCAATCATTTTGGCATACTTTAAAAGAACATACAGAGAATTTAAAAAGCAGATAACAAAACCATATCTTCCATCGAGAAAGCCTCGTTTAAGAATATAATCCTTAAAAAATTGAAAAAGTGGTCTTGTCACCAGTTTGACAACCCCCACGCGCTTCCCTTTATTAAAAAGGACTTGAGCTTCAATGGTACTAAATTTGTTAGTTTGTAAGACATGTGAAGAAATTGAATCATACGAATAATGAAGCAAATCTCCCTTTAAATGAGTTACTTCTCCCTGAACCTCTAGGGCATCATGAGGGTTATTCCCCACCCAATTGCCCAACTCTTTTTTCACGATTCGCAATTTGGTATCTGGATACCAACCACAATGACGAACCCAATGCCCGTTATAATTTGTGAGTCGATTAAAAGAATAACCGGCCCCTAGAAACTCCATTTTAATTTTCTTTATCTCTACCCTTAACTCGCTTGAAAGTGCCTCATCAGCATCAAGCGATAAAACATAATCAAAACATGCATTCTTTAAAGCATAATTTTTTTGCTCTACATAACCTAAAAATTTTTGCTCAAGAAAACGAACCTGATGGGCTTCACAAATGGCCTTAGTTCCATCAGTCGACAATGAATCAACCACAAGAATTTCATCCGCTATTTCTTTAACTGAATCTAAACAACGTCCGATATTTTTTTCTTCATTTAAAGTAATAATAACGACAGAGAGCTTAATCATGACTTAAATCCGACTCGTTTTTCTGATACTTGTAAAATGAAACGGAAATCCTCACTCCAGGATCGTGCAAGTTTTGATTTCATTTTTTTGGGAATAGTCGATCTTTTCAGAAAGCTGTCTAGTAAACTAGGGTTAGTCACAATCATCTTTTCTCGCTCTGCCATTGGAACATCAGAGACGCTTTGACACCAGATCACCTTATTTGCTTTAATACCTGCAATTAATGATGACGAATATTTTTCAGGGTTACCCACAATGAAAATCCGCTCCTGGCCCTCAAGTTCCCAAATATCATTCATGCGCAAAATACGTTCCTTCATAACAGAAGGATGAGTTCCAAAGAAAAGTACGCATTTATTTTTCCGGGCCTCTTTTAAACCTTTTTCCAGGCGCTCATCAAGATCCCCTGCCTCATGGTACAGTTTACCCATGTCGCGCATTTTCTCTTTATAAGAACCCTGTTCACGAACATGTCCATAATGAAAAATTCGAGCTTCCGTATAAAATATTTTTTTATACAGTCTAAAACCTTGGGCATCTCCCCAAGATTCAATCGGCGTATTTAATTTTATCGCTCGAATCTCGTGAGGATACCATTTTTTAGAAATGGCCATATGATGGTGTGTCTGCCAAAAATGTAAGTAGCGAAATGAAATGGTATCGAAGCCTCCAGCTTGCGCCTCTTCGATGTCTTGCTTTAAAATCTCATAATCATCTTGATGAAGAACCTCGTCGGCCTGAAGATAAATTCCCCAAGAATTATCTTCAGATCCATGATCCTCTCGCAAAACCTTAAGGGCCTTATTAGTCTCAACTGAAAGAACCAAACCCTTTCTTAAAGACATGTCCCATTGACTAGGAATTTTTTTCACAAATGAAAGTTTTTCAATTTCTTGCTCACTTGTGTCTTCTCCTGGGTCAAGAGTAAGATAAATTTTTTGAACTATTGGAGCAAGCGAGAGAAGAGATTCTTTAAAAGAATAATCATACTTCACCCCATTTCTCAGTAATGTGAAACCAAAAAGATTAATCAAACTTGAAGATCTTGGTAGCGTCTACGTGACCGTAACGAATCCATTTTGTTTTAAAAGATTCAATTCGCAAAAGAAATTTAAGTTCTTCACCCGGATTTTTGAGCTTGCGAACCTTTTTACATTCTTTTTTGAGAATTGAACGAACATCCTTAGGAATAACACACAAACCTCTCATTAGATGATTTTGATTTTCATAAGAAAGGACGCGCCCAACGAAAATATCGTCTTTAATGATCGAAGGAAGTGATTCACTCTTAGGAAGTGGTATTTTTTTATCGTGTAACATATCGTAGAGAACATCGAATCCTCTAAAGTTTTTTCCCACATATTCAAAAAGTGAATAATTAACCCCAGTCAAGGCCTTAGCTAAAATATCATCAACTTGATTATTGATTAAATAGTCACTAATGACGGTGCGGGTTCCACGCTTAGAAATAAATTGTAAAACATACCATTCATTAAAAGCATTCATACGTGCTTCAAAATCATCATCATCATCATTGGCCTGGCCAGTAATTGTAAAATACTCTTTCTTAGCTTCAAGCAAGGTTTCGTAATGGTTACCTTGTGTGTAAACATCCAAGGCCTTTAAAAAATGTTCTTTAAGCGACGGGTTCATATAATCCTTTATTTAACCTAATTATTTCGACTCTTATTCATCAGTTTTAAGTACAGCGAGGAATGCTTCTTGCGGGACCTCTACTGAACCAACCATCTTCATGCGCTTCTTACCTTCTTTCTGCTTTTCTAGAAGTTTGCGCTTTCTTGAAATATCTCCACCATAACATTTGGCCAAAACGTTCTTTCTTAAAGCTTTCACAGTCTCACGCGCAACTATTTTAGCACCAATCGCCGCTTGGACTGCAACATCAAACTGCTGTCGATCAATTAATTTCTGTAATTTTTGCACAAGGTCACGGCCTTTATAGAAAGAATTGTCGCGATGACAGATAATAGACAGTGCGTCTACATTATCTCCATTTAGTAAAATATCGACTTTCACCAAATCGGCCACAGCGTAATCTCTGAACTCGTAATCCATAGAGGCATAACCCCTAGTTAATCCCTTAAGCTTGTCATAAAAATCAAAAACCATTTCCGATAATGGTAATTCATAAATGACCTGCACTCTTTCGGCCGTGATATATTTGATTTCCGATTGAATCCCACGTCTTTCTTCACAAAGAGTGATCATGCGCCCAACATATTCATTTGGACAATGAATAGATAATTGCACCATGGGTTCACTAATTGATTGAATAAGTCCTGGCTCCGGCATCTCACTTGGATTAGAGATGGTTAATTCTGTTCCATCATTTTTTAAAACTTTATAACTCACCGATGGGGCAGTTGAAATCAAAAGCAGATTAAATTCGCGCTCTAATCTCTCTTGTATGATATTCATATGCAAAAGACCTAGGAATCCGCAACGAAAACCAAATCCTAGAGCAGCAGAACTTTCCGGCTCATAAGTAAAAGAGGCATCATTTAAGGCCAATTTCTCTAGTGCATCTTTAAGATTTTCATAATCAGTAGACTCAACAGGGAAAATCCCACAAAATACCATGGGTTTGACTTCCATGTATCCCGGAACGTTTGGAGTCTCTTTTTTGTTGGCATGAACAATAGTATCGCCAACACTGACGTCACGAATAGTTTTAATACCACAAATCACCATTCCTACTTCACCTGCCGTAAGCGAATCAAGCTCAGTAAAAAAGGGCGAGTTCACTCCCAATTTTAAAACTTCATATTCCATCCCAGCATTTTTCAAGAAGACTTTGTCTTTTTTTCTTATTGTTCCCTCAACGACGCGTACGAGAATGACAACCCCTTGGTAATTATCAAACCAAGAGTCAAAAATGAGTGCTTGAAGATTGGTATCTGATCTTCCAACTGGGGGAGGAATTTTTAAAACAATTTGTTCCAATAAATCTTCAATACCAAGTCCACTTTTGGCCGAAACCAAACAAGCCTCACTGGTATCAATACCAATGATATCTTCCACTTCTTTTTTAACGCGTTCTGGATCTGCATGGGGAAGATCTATCTTATTAATGACGGGAAGAATTTCTAAATTATTGTCAATGGCCATATAAACATTGGCCAACGTCTGAGCTTCAACACCTTGAGAGGCATCAACAACTAACAGGGCCCCGTCACAAGATGCCAAAGAGCGCGAAACTTCATAAGAAAAATCCACATGTCCTGGAGTATCGATTAAATTAAAATAATAAACATTTCCATCTTTCGCCTTGTATGGAATACGAACAGCTTGTGCTTTAATCGTGATTCCTCTCTCGCGCTCTAAATCCATATTATCTAGCAATCGGTCTTTTTTCTCGCGATTACTAACGGCTAAAGTCGCCTCCATGATCCGATCAGCAAGAGTTGATTTGCCGTGGTCGATGTGAGCGATGATAGAAAAATTGCGAATAAACTTTTGATCCATTATAGCCTGCAGTTAGGTTGTATCATTTAAATTGTATAAGGAGACGGAAGAGCATATCATTAGAAAATTAATTCAGGAAATTTTAAGTAGATAATATTATGAAAATAGACTTTCGCATCGAACATATTGATCCTCTTGGCCAAGGCGTCTCCAAAAATGAGAAGCTTGTCACCTTTATCAAAAAGACACTCCCTGGAGAAACGGGCGACGCAGATGTCTATTCTGAAAAAAAGGGAGTGCGATTCGCTAAACTCAGCACGCTCAAAGAGAGCTCCCCTGAGCGAATTGAAGCAGAATGTGTCCATTTTTCTAAGTGTAATGGCTGTGATTATCAACATACGACTTATGAAAAAGAACTTGAGTATAAAAAGCAGGCCCTCGCAAGGCATTTACTAAAGTTCCCAGAAGTCCCTATAACTGTTCACGGCGCCAAGCGTCGACTTGGATACCGTAATCGGATACAATTGCATTACGATAAAAAGAAAAAGCTCTTGGGGCTTATGGATGAACAAAATAATATTGTCCCAGTTCCTCAGTGTAAAATCATAGATCCCAGTATCGCTTTTGAACTCCGCGCTCTCTATGAAAACGATGCTTGGTTTAAAATGCTAATGAAAGAACCTGTTAAGGGACATCTTGAGCTTTATGCAAAAGATCAGGATAAGCCAGGCCATAATGTAAAAGTTTCTCTCAATCGCCCTTACGCCTTTGGTGGCTTTACTCAAGTCAATTTTGAGATGAATGAGAAGTTGCGCGACTGGATTCAAAAAACGGCCAATACCGTTATTCCTCCTAAGGCCATCGTCTATGATCTTTTTGGTGGAAACGGAAACCTTTCTAAAAAGTTTAAAAATACCACTCTTGTTGTCGATAAGTACCGAACTGTTCCTCAAGCTGAGGCCCATCAAAAATTTTTCTCTATTGATCTCTATGACAAAAATGGATTGAAAGCTTTGATAGCTTTAAAAAATGAAGGACATCCTCGTCCAAATTGGTTGGTCATTGATCCACCTCGATCGGGACTTAAAAATCTTGAAGAGTTTTTGGCGGAATTTAAACCTGACGGATTTATTTTTATTGCTTGTGAGGCCACAAGCTTTACAAGAGATACTTTTTCTACTTTAAAGAACTATGACCTCCAAAGTATCGATCTCTTTGATTTATTTCCTTCGACAAAAGCATTTGAGACTATTGGGATATTTACAAGAAGAAAAATTAACGAGTAGAATAAAGAGATCATGCATCCTTTAGGATATGAGGTTCTAAATGAAAAACCACGGATTTCTTGGTTCTCTAATTTACACTGCTACTTTGCTTGCTTCTTGTGCGAACAATGAGCTGGCAGATAAGTCAGTTGTGCAAAAAAAAGCAGAAATTTATTACGGCCAGGGAACAAATGATCTTGTTAAGAAAAATTATTCTCAGGCCCTCATTAACCTTTTAAAGGCCCGTGAATACGACCCAAAAGATTCTCTCATCCGAAATAATCTGGGAATGGCCTACTACTTCAGAGAGCAACCGGAACTCGCTGAAAAAGAATTAATCAAGGCAATTGATCTCGATAACAATAACACTGAGGCGATGGCAAACCTTGGTACTATTTATATGGAAAGAAATCGCTTAAAAGAAGCGAGAGATCTTTTTACTCAGGTATCGCAAAACCTCACATACATGGCCCAATTTAGGAATTATTATAACTTTGCTCTTCTTGCCTTAAAAGAAGGTGATCGAAAAGAGGCTTTTGATTTTCTCAATAAATCAATAAAAGAGAAAGAGGATTACTGCCAGGCCCATTTTAAATTGGGTGAATTATATACAGAAGAGTATAAATTCAAACAAGCACTGGCCTCTTTTCAAGAATCTTCTAAAGGCACATGTGTAATCGAGCCAGCTCCTTTTTATCAACAAGCTCTCAGTCTTATTAATCTCAACCGTTTCGAAGAAGCACGTTTGAAATTAAAAGAAATTATCGAAAAATTTCCTAAAACTCGCTTTCACTCATTGGCAAACCAACAATTGCGAAACATTACTGGTCAACAACGAGAGCAGGCTTCTGGAAAAATCTTTCAAACTGAAATTATTAAAGAATCTAAAACAATAACGTCCCCTAACTTTTAAAAAATTATGACAGAAAATAACCTTACACCTGAAGAATCTTTAACTCTTAATAATCCAGAGCCTGCTAATCAGCCAGCGCCCGCAAATCCTGTAATCAATACTTTTGATCATCTGGAAGAAAATCTCATAGTAGCGGACTTAATTGCACAGCCGCCTCCACTCATGACTATCGGAGAGCTGTTTCGCTCTAAACGGGAAGAAAAAGGACTCAATTTAAAAACGATTTCTTTTCAAACAAAAATTCATATTGGACTTCTTGAACATCTGGAAAAGAATGAGCTCGCCAAACTTCCAAGTAAAACTTACGTTCGAGGATTTGTAAAATCCACGGCTAAAATTTTAGGTATCAAGCAAGAGGTTGCTCTCGATGCTCTTGAGGCGACTTATAATCGGGACAAAAAAGAGATAAAACCCCCTGCTCAAAATATTGAAATGAGAAATGAAGCTGCAAGAAATACTCTTTCAGTGATCACAACAACTCAACTCGAAGCAGTCAAAAATGTTACCGCTTCTTCTAGTCTTTTCCTGTTAAAGGCTGCTGGAATCATTTTCATATTAGCAATCGTAGGAATTAATTTAAAGAATATTTTAAGTAAATCACCTGAGGAAAACTTAAAACTTCCAAAGGTATTGAGTACCACGAACCAAAGAACGAAATCACCTGCAAAAATAAATACGATTAAGGCTCCCCCAGTCGCTGAAGATCCTAGCAGTGCTACACCAATACAGGTCAATATCATTCAAGACAAAAAAGATGTTTTTCAAAAGTCAGAAATTGTTATCAATGACTTAAAGCTTAAAAATATCTCTCTGGGCGAAAAACAGTTTATCGAAGATAACTCTGTTACAGGAGAAAAACTTGATGAAATCTTCCCCCCTAAATACAGAGTTAATCCTACAAAAGGAGTCGAGAACGTCTTTATTAATGCTGTCGAGGGAGACTCTTGGCTTACATATAAAGTTGATGACAAAGAGATTAAAAAATATGTCTTACGACAAGGAAGAACTGTTTTTTTAAGAGGCGAAAAAGTACGCCTCTTCTTGGGAAATACTAAAACCATAAAAGTTTTCTATAATAATAAATTATTAGGTTTTAATACCAAAGAGACTGTAAAAAACTTGGTTTTCCCTGAAGAACTCAAGACAAAATATATGAGTCCTTTATTTGTATTCCAAAAAGATGGATCGGTATTAACAAGCGATGAATTCATCAAAAGCAACCAATCGCCCAATGCATCACCTACTGGTGCAAAACCGATTGAAACGCCAGCAACGGCCCCTGTAATAAAAAGTCTTTAAAATTATCCAGCCCAATCTAATTTTTTAAAAAAACGAAAGGCCACAAGAAAGAGAATAAAGCTAGGTCCAAAGTTCGCAAGAGCAGGATTTAGCTTTCCTCCTTGGGCCAGACTAATGAGAAGAAAATAAAAAATATAATAACCAAGCAAAGCAACTAGTGCTCGGCCGGAATTATTTCCTCCCCCTCCCCTTCCACGCTTAATTCCTAATGAAAATCCTAAAAACATGAAAAGAATAATCTGTGGCACAGCTGAGTAGCGAGAAAATAATTCTACTTGTGATTTATAATAAGACTTTTTAAGATCTTTTATTTTTCCCTGATCCACATTCGCCTTTAAAACCTCTTCATAACTCACTTTCTTTTGACTAATAAGTGCTTTAAGTTCTTCATTTGTCTTCATACTATCTTTGTCTAAAAGAGTCGTTGCATAATCTGAATTAAATACCGGGAAATCGTATTCTTTAAAAAGAATTTTTTCGAGCTCGTTGCCCAAATCATCCATTTTTATAATATTACCGTCTTTTAGGTGCAGCCTAAGATTGGGCGCGTGCCATTGATCTGCATAAATTTTTATAAGAGAGCCTGTGCGTGCAAAAATTATTTTCTGCTCTGTCTTTGCCCCATTGATAACATGTAAAAAAACTTCTTTTAAATTATTCCCATCACTCGTTACATCTTCAGCAAATAAAGTCACATTTGGAATATCAGTGAAGAACTGTCCCGACTTGATACTGGTTAGCATGCCTGCCGATGTGAGCTTGACAATGGTGTTCTTAAAAGCTGCATTGGCCTTAGGAATAAAAACGCTATAAAGCGAGTGAACGGTAAAGGCCACAAGCAGACTAATAATCAAAAATGGCCTATAAATTTTCATCTTGGTAAGTCCAAAAGAGCGCATAGCAATGATCTCAGAGTCCTCACTTAATTTATTCAACGTATAGATAGTGGCAAAAAAAGCGGCCAAAGGAGTGGCCAGAGGAAAAAAGGAAACACTTAAATTCATCACCATACTCAAGATAGTGACAATATCGACCCCTTTATTCACAATTAAACCAATGATGCGAAACATGTAGAAGGTAATTAGAAAGGCGACAAAAAAAATAAACCCTAGAACAAAAGGGGGAATGAAGGCCGAGGCTAAATAGCGAGTAGTTACTTTTAACATAGATTGTGATATTTTAGCGCGAATATGATTTTTTTAACACCGTTACTCATAACTTAATCGGGAGTCTCATGAAAATTAATTTAAGTTTCGAAGCAAAACAGTCAAGTACAGAGCTTCATATCTTCTCTTGCTTTAACAAAACAGCAGAAGCAAAAACCTCAAAAAAAGCTACTGCAAAATCCACAACAAAACCAGAAAAAACTCTCTCTCACGCTCACTGGCCTGAAGATTTAGTTGAAGCTTTTGAACATTCAGTTGCATCAAAACACTATAAAGCAGAAGTGGGAGAAATTTTCTCTTTAACTCTTGTCAGTGGAGCTTCGGCCATCGTTTTGGGCCTTGGAGATAAAAATAAATTTACAAAAGAAATTTTAAGACGCCAAATCGCTCACGCTTACAAAGTCATCTCCCATAAATTCATCGATGCAACTCTTCATATCGATGGTTTTCTCGTCAAGGGACATACTGAAGAATCTATCACTGCCATTGTTGAATCCCTTTACATGACTTCGTATACTTTCGATCGCCATCTTAGTCATAAAAAAACCATTAAACTCGAAACCATTATCCTCGCTACAACTGAGAAAAAAACAGCTGCTAAAAAATTTGAAGCTGCCATTGCTGAAGGTCATACCATCGGTTCTTGCATTAAAGTGGCCCGTGATTTTGTCAATGAAGCACCAAATATTTTAAACTCTGTTCACTACGCGAAGGAAATTGAAAAAGATGCCAAAACGCTTAAAAACGTTAAGATAAAAACCCTTGGCGTTGCTGAACTTAAAAAAGAAAAAATGGGGATGTTTCTTTCGGTCAATGCAGGATCAGCTCACGAAGCTAGACTTGTTCACCTAACTTACACCCCCGCTAAGGCGACTTCCAAAACAAAACATATCGCTTTAGTTGGTAAGGGATTAACTTTTGATACAGGTGGATACTCACTTAAGCCTGGTGGCTCAATGATGAACATGAAGTTTGACATGGCCGGCTCCGCAACTGTCTATGCAGCTTTCAGAGCTGCCGTTCTCCTTCAACTCCCAGTGAAAATATCATGCTATTTAGCATTGACTGATAACGCTGTTAGCAGTCACGCGACAATGCCAGACTCTATTGTTACAGCAAGAAATGGCAAAACAGTGGAAATTTTAAACACAGACGCAGAAGGGCGCTTAGTCCTAGGTGATGTCGTCAATTATGCTTGTGACTCAAAACCTGATGCCTTAATCGATGCTGCAACACTAACTGGCGCCATCCTTGTCGCTTTAGGAACTGAAGTGTGCGGTCTTTTCTCTAACGATCAAAAATTGGCCGATTCACTTTTAAAATCCGCTAAAAATGTTGACGAATACATGTGGCAACTTCCTATCATTGACGAA
>JAGOVS010000052.1 GCA_018060625.1 Bacteriovorax sp.
GAGTCGATCTTTCAGGTAATTTCTAATCGTTATATTAAATCAGGCTATCCTAAATTGTTGGAAGAAATTCCAGTGAAAAAATAAAAAATGGCGTTTGGATTATTTTTTCCAAACGTCATCAATTCTTTGAGCGTTCAAATCGTTTTTATTAAGCGAGCCTAAGCCTAATTCTTCTTCATACGTTTTAAGAAGGGTATAGAAGTTATTAGGCTTAGCAGAGACTACTCCAGGAGCAACATTGGCCCCAAAGAAAAGGGTATAAATTTGATTTTTAGCGGATGTTCCTTCATCAAAAGTCACAACGACAAGGAGGTCCTTAGGCAATTGAGTTGAATGAAGAATTGAATCAAAGTGTTGCTTAAACCACTTGTCTCCATACGAGACACCTGTGTCATGCCCATCATTGTTTAAATCTGGAATGTACATAGAAAATTCTGGTAACTTGTTATTTTTAAAATCTTCAAAGAATTGCTTAGCTTCAACGACCTTTGCACATCGAGCAGGATTTTTTTGTACATTTGTAAAACTTAAAAAAGGCACATGTTTTCTTACGTAGTCACCAGAGGTCGTACCAAGAAAGCAATTTCCAGGATATCCTTCTGCATAGATTTTCCAATCTTTTTTAACTTCTTCTAAGAGATCACCGATGTGATTATCCGGAAGATCAACAGGCTTATCATTTTTGATATTAAAAGTAGAACCAGCAATCATGGCAATATAATTACCGAGAGAGGGATGTGTGGCAGCTGTGAAATTTGTAAAAAGCGCCCCTTCTTTTGTTAAACTAGAAAAAAAAGGTTGCTTAATAGCGTGAGTGTATTCGGTATTTTCAAAAACAATGACAAGAACTTTTTTAAAATTTTCTGCTTTTGCAGTAAAAGGAAACAGCGTTAAGGAAAGTATAAGAGGTAAAAATTTCATAATTAGGCATCCTTAGAATGTGGCATTTGAGCTGTTAATTTTCTCTGTAATGGATCTTTTTGACAAGAATTTTATATGTGCTTCATTCTTGATGACTACTTTAATAAATAACGATAAAATACAATATAATCTAACGATATAAGTTATGAGATTTTTAATGTTTGATAAAAAAATTGTTCTCGATAGTCTTCTTGAAAACTTAAGGAGAGAGCTTGCTGAAGTTGAGGCCGCTGCGCATTCTGCTAAAGATCTTGCCACGCAAGATGATTTAAAATCTGAAGGAAAATATGATACTCGGGCCATTGAGGCTTCTTATCTGGCGAGTGCTCAGCTAAAGCGAGTCGAAGAAATAAAAATTGATATCCAGATGCTTGAAGAGTTAGAACTTCAACCGTCTCAGCAACTTCAAATGGGCTCACTTGCTCTGATTGAATTCAATGCACAGAAACGGTATTATTTTTTAACATCTACATCAGGAGGAACGATGCTGACTATTAATGGGGAGAATGTTCTTGTTATTTCAGTTTTTTCACCTTTGGGTAGTGAAGCCCTTGGAGCAAAAAAAGGGGAAAGTTTTGAAGTTGAAACTCCAAAAGAAACGCGTGTTTATAAAGTTTTGGATGTTTATTAGTCCAAGTAGTTGATACAATAAGAATATTGAGAAATAGTTTTTATATTTGTTTCTTTTTAAGACATATGTTCTAGACTACTAGAGTAAAGTCAATGTTTCGTTTATTATTCGATTCCGCAAATCAATCCAATAGCAAATCAAAATATTTTTAATACGTTTTTTTAACATCACACAATGTGATTGTTTAATAGGAGAATAATACATGAGTCAAAAAATTTACATTGGTAACTTAGGTTATGGAGTTACTAATGAAACATTGTCAGATAAATTTGCCCAATTTGGCACAGTTCAATCCGCTAAAGTAATCATTGATCGCGATACAAATCGCAGTAAAGGATTTGCTTTTGTTGAAATGTCTACAAGAAATGAAGCTGCTCAGGCAATTTCAAGTCTTAATGGTATGGAATTTGAAGGTCGCCAAATGAATGTTTCGGAAGCTAAAGAAATGGCCCCAAGAACAAGCTCAAATCGCTGGTAATTTAATCCAATTGGGCCCGTCTAGAAAATGATGGGTCTTTTTTCTTAGATCTATTTGATAGAATTTGTAAGTTCAAAACACAGTCAAAATGTAATTTAATGCCAACAGTTTATCTCACTTGATAGTAGTGAGGTTGTGTTGGAGTTATTCATGTCTCTTAATCTCGCTTTTTTATTCTTGATTTTTACTCTTACTCTCAATACTCATGCTTCACTTATTGATCAAAAGACGAATCCCGATGTTATTTATGGAACTGATGATCGACTTGATATTTTTGAGAGTTCAGATTCACTTATGAAAAATCTTTCGAAATCAACAGCTGCCAAGGTCTATAATGATTCTTTGACTCAAGATGGAGACAAATATTCCCTTACCGATAGAACCTTACAAGATTGGGGAGGGTTATGTTCTACAGAGCGTTTTGTTAAGCAAATGACCGCTGCAAGGTGCTCAGGATTTCTCGTTTCGCCTGATACTATAGTGACTGCTGGTCATTGTATTTACTCTGTGAATGATTGTGAAAATCATTCTTGGATTTTTGACTATGCTAACACTACTGAAGAAAGAGAAGCTTTTACTTTTAATAAAGATCAAGTCTATCACTGCGTGAAGATCATTGAGCGTCAAAAAGATAATGACAATATGAATGACTATGCCGTTTTAAAACTTGATCGTCCGGTAACTGGAAGATCTCCATTAAAATACCGGACTGCCGGTAAAATATCAGACGATGCCGTTTTAACGGTCATTGGACATCCAAGCGGTTTGCCAGTGAAGATAACAAGTGCCGCGGATTTAAGAGATAATTCAAATCCAATCTATTTTGTCACAAATGCTGACACTTATGGAAGAAATTCTGGTTCAGCAGTTGTGAACTCAAGAACAGGTCTTGTTGAGGGTGTCCTGGTTAGAGGAGATCAAGATTTTACTCATTCCGATACGGCCTCGTGTAATGTATCAGCTAAACATGATATCAATGGAGGCCGTGGCGAAGATGTGACAAGAATTACAAATATTAAATCATTAGTAAAAAAGCGATCTAATTCACTCTAGTAAAGATCGTTTTTTCTTTATCCCCATTCTCGTCTTTTGTAACAGAAATCATATTCTTGTTCTTATCGAGATAAGTTTCCGAAGTTTCCTTATGGATTTCACTTTCACCACTAGCGTAAACTGTTTCAGATCTTCCGTGAGTTATTAATGTTTTCTTATTAAACGAGTGGGTCTGATAAATTTCCACTGTCGCTAAAACCTTTCCTTCTTCAACCACGATTTCATATTGATTCACGAGATGATCTTCTCCATCAATAATTGCAGTCACAACACCTTCATCATAAATATAGTCGATTGTAGCGCAATCTTTTTGCTCAATCGCAAAATAAGTTCCATCCATTTCATCTAGATATTCTCCAGAAAAATTTGGGCAAGAAAAAGCAGAAAAGCTAAATAATAAAAGGGATAAAAATAATAATTGTTTCACAGTTACTCCGATGATGGGGGAGGTTTTGATCCTCATTGTTAATTAATCTATTTTAGTGCGCATTGCTTTAATTGAGTAACTTACAAAAGATTACATTCGTGAATGTTTTCATCGTCACTAAGAATTGAAAATAAAAGCAGCAATCTTCATTTTTAAGGCCATTTCTTTTGAGTATTCTGGAATAGGAGCAACATTCCAGATCCACTCTTTTCTTGGAAGCGGAAACTCAAAATCAATATAAGGACATTCCGTGTGAATCATGCATGCTTCTTTATCATAGAAATGTGTTTCGATATCAGTAATAAGTATGACGGGACAAGGAAAAGTTTGAAGATACTTGAGGTGGTTAAAAGAGATTTCATGAGCATAACGGTCAAGCTCTTCTACTGATAATTTTGGTCTTGCTTTTTTTTCTAAAAAACCACGAATATGATAGGAGAGCTGAGATAGTAAGTTGGCCGATATGACAAGATCGTAATCTTGATCTAGGAATAATGAAGGGGTATGGTGGATTGCTTTTTTATCTTTTAGAATTTTTGCTTCTAGTTCAGTTATATCTGCTTCAATAAAACGAACGTTTTTTAGATGAGAATATGTTTTTTTAGTCTCCTGCAATTGAACGATGTCTACTAAATCTACACGCGTAAAAGTTGAAGCAATAAGAGGTAAGGGGATTTCATGGAGAGGTCCTGATCCTAAAATAAGAATGGCCTCATTTCTTTTTGCAATTGATAAATGGGTTGAAATAAAGTTTTTACAATGATTTCTGTGAGGCAGCCAAAATGGTTGGCAGCGCTTCTCTCTTTGGATGAGGGCTATAGACTCATAAAGATGACCGAAGGCCTTTGCTTCACTCGAGGAATGTGAGAGAAAATATGTTAACATTTCTTTTATCATCATTTAATTATAGGATATTTTTTATCGATTTGGGAATGTCTTGGATTTTATCTGCATTATTGCTTAGAATAAGAATTTCCAATCAATCAAGATTTCTTCAATTAGGATAAAAATGCGAATTGTTATAGCGGGTGCTTCAGGTTTTATTGGAAAAGAGCTTATTAATATCCTTAAGGATCATCATGAAGTTATTGGGATTTCAAGATATCCTAGAAATGAAGAAGCTGGGGTTAAGTGGGTTCAGTGTGATCTCTTTTCATTAATTGACATCGAAAATACATTGGCCAATTCTGATGTTGCGGTTTATTTAGTGCACTCAATGTTACCGTCTGCCCGTTTAACTCAAGGCAGTTTTAGAGACTTTGATATGATCTTGGCCGACAATTTCTCCAGAGCGGCAAAAAAAGCAAATATAAAAAAAATAGTCTACTTAAGTGGAATTATTCCTCCTGATGCTATTTTAAGTGAACATCTACAAAGTCGTTTGGAAGTAGAAAATATTTTGAAATCGTCTGGAATCCCTACCTCTAGCCTGCGTGCTGGATTGATCATTGGCCCTGGGGGATCTTCATTTGAAATGATGTTAAGACTAGTTGAAAGATTGCCTGTCATGATTTGCCCCTATTGGACTTCAACGCTCTCATACCCAATTTCAGTTTGGGATGCTGTTCATATCATTAAAAATCGCATTGAAAATCAGAATTTATCTGAGCATGAATGTCTTGATATATGTGGACCTGATTCTCTCTCTTATGAAGAAATGATGAGTGAGCTATCTAAGAAGCTCAATAGGAAACACTTTTTTCTTCCTGTTCCATTTGTATCTCCCCAGCTTTCAAAGTTATGGGTGAGATTGATAACTGGGGCCCCTAAAGATCTAGTCTATCCATTGGTAGATAGCTTAAAGACACATATGATACCTATTTCGCCAAAGCCTTTTGAGTTAAACTTTATAAATCCAATGAGTTTTAATGATTCGATAACCAAGTCATTAGCTCTTAGAAAGTTATCTAAAAAAAATCCTTCAGCGTATTCCTATAAAGGAATGACCAACGACTCAAAAGTGAGGTCTGTCCAACGTGTGACTACTTTATTTAGGAGTGATGCTAAAACGATTGCGGAGTTATATTTTAAATGGCTCGGATCTTTTTTTAAAAAAGTCATTACTGTCCATCATCAAGGCAATTTTTACAGTGTCAATTTCTGTCTCTTTAAGAAGCCTCTTTTGGTTTTTGAATATTCAGAGAGTCGAAGTTTTGAAGGTAGAGAGCTCTATTATATTCGTTCTGGACTTCTCGTAAGCGAAAGCAAAAGAGCGAGACTTGAATTTCGCGACATCTATCAAGGTCTGTATAAAATTATTGCCATTCATGATTATCGACCAAGTTTGCCATGGTATATTTATAAGTATACACAGGCCATTATTCACTTGTTTGTGATGCGATCGTTTGGAAAATATTTAATCCGAAAAAAGCAATAGGAATTTATGGACAAGGAAATCTTTAAGCTCTTTCCACAAAAAGCATTTAAGTTATTGTCGATTAAAGAATCTATCAAAATCACAGGACTTGTGAGTAGCTCTTTACTTAATAAGCAATCCTATAATGATCAATTTCAAAAAAGATTATCGCGTTGGAAGTTAAAAGATATAACCCTGCAGAGTGAGAATTTACCTTTCAATAATCGAGCGTTAACCAAAGAAGCAGGTGAGAAAATATTAAGTATATATTTTTCTCAGTTTTTTGAAAACGATTTGGCCATTCATCTTGATTATCGTCATTTATTTGTTTTAACTGAGCAATCTCTAATGTGGAAACCTTCGAAGCTTCATTATAAATTTTCAAATTCTTTCATAGATGGAATCAAAGATTTATACCAAGGCTTTTATTTAGACAATAATGCACAATTTGAATTAGGTTTAAAAACCATGGGGATCCTTAAAAAAGGTTTGGAAGAAACAGAAAAAAATGAAGTCATTGAGCTCTTCACCAAATACTTTGGCCAAGGAAAAGTTGGCACAATTCATTTTTCACTCAAAGAATTGCAGAATTCCTTTAATGAGATATTTTCTTTTTTTATAAAAAAAGACATCCCGCTAAATCCTGAATTTGCAGTCTTGGGTCTGGCCCTTGTTACGTTATATAGTGTACTTCAAGAAATTCCAGAGGCGCTAGATGTGAAAAGTTCATTTTTAAGTGTTTCTGGAGTAATATAAATCTTGAAATTTATCAAGGACATATCTATGAAGCCGACACAAATCCCTGAATCTGAAATAAGTAATCTTGAAATTGTTAAAACAGACATCGTTCCTGATTCCTATAAATCAGTTTTGGTTTTCATTAAAAACGGCAAAGAGTGGCTGATGGTGAAAAACAAGTTCAGAAGTTGGGAATTTCCTGGAGGACATAGAGAAAATGATGAAACCTTTCAGGAAACAGCTCATCGGGAGGCATTTGAAGAAGCTGGAGTCATTATTAAAAATCCGGTTTATGTCGGGTATTACCGTCTTGATGATGGACATACAACATTGATTGTTACTGCAGAGGTGGAGACGCTTCACGAAATTCCCTCGGATTTTGAAACGGAAGAGAGAAAGTTCGTATCAAGTTTTCCCTCACCGTTATCCTTCAATGATGCAGTTTATCCTTGGTTGGTGAAAAATTTTTGTTAATGAATGATGTGATTGTCGAGCAATTTATTATCAATATTAATAGTTGCCTAAAAAACTTTGCTATTTTCTGAAGATTCATTTTTAATTCAATAAATATAGGCGATAGATTTACTCTATAAATGATCTAATTGTTACAAAAAATTTCATCATTATATTTAAGTTATAACTAAGATTTATTGCAAATTGTTCGAAAATTCAGATTATGGAAAACAAAAATAGAAATGGAATTCTCAAGACTTATAATTTATATTATTTCGGTCTCGTTATTTTAATTTTGTTTTCTACTAGGGGCTGTTGACGTTTGATGGCTGGCCTGGAACAAATGAATTTATTTTCATAAAGTAATACTTTTGTTATTTTAAGAAGCGCACATAATTTTTATTAAAACTTAGATCAATATTTGAAATCCTCTAAGCAATTCTTGCTTTCTCCAATTTTTATTTCTCTTTAATTTCATCAACATTGAAATTAATTTCTTTTATCTTAATTGCTTCTCACTAAAATGGAGAGGACTATAATGAAATTTCAAATCGAAAAAATTGAAGCAATGATTTATACTATTCGTGGACATAGAGTGATGCTTGATAGCGACTTAGCAAAGCTTTATGGAATTGAAACAAAACGTCTAAAAGAACAAGTGAAGCGCAATCTTGATCGCTTCCCACAAGATTTTTTAATTGAACCGAATTCAAGTGAGTTAGCGTCTCTAAGGTCGCAAATTGCGACCTTAGAGAGTTCAAGTTCTCAAAATAACACTTTTAAACATGCACCATTTTTATTCACAGAAAACGGTGTGGCCATGCTTTCAAGCGTTTTACAAAGCAAGCAGGCAATACAAGTGAATATCACCATCATGAGAACATTTACTAAGTTAAGAAGTTTTTTGGTCATGGGATCTTCTTTGAAAGAAGAAGTTGGAGATTTGAAAACTAGTACAAATCAGCTTTTCAAAATTGTTTTTGAAAGATTGGACAATCTTGAAGACCAGATTGCGCCTAAACTTCCGGCAAACAGGAAAAAAATTGGACTTAAGGCAGATCGTAAATACTAGTCTTTAATCCAATCGACCCACATTAAAGTAAATAATTCCAAAGCGCCTGAGACCTAAAAATCTCGGGCGCTTTTTTTATTTAGCGACTTCTATACTGACATTTATCGAGACACTTTCCTGAGACATGTGTCTCACTGTCTCAGGACTTGAGACACTCTTACATTTCATAATTTAAATCTTAATACATAGTTAAGTAAAAAACTGACTTCCATCCAGATTGGCACACTCTTGCAGTAGTAGGTAGCAAAATGCAATTGTGTCTCATGAAGGGTGGATCACGATGTAAGAATAGATATTTCAGCACGAATAAGAAGTGTTCCTTAACGCGGCTCCAAGGGGAACACTTCTCAAGAAGACCTCAAATAGAAGTCTTCGCCAACGCCTTCGTCTGACGAAGACTTCATAATTTAAAATTTACGAGGGAAAATTCATTAAAAGGAATTGATGTTTGTGCGCATCCTGTATCGAATAAAAAACTAGTTGAATTAGAATTAATTTTTCCATCAATCCATACTTCAGCAGTCTCTTTAGATTCATCATCAAATTTAATATTTAATTGAAATTCACTCATGAAGAATATTGTATATTGAAAATAAAGAATTGTTGTAGATGTAAGATATTAAATAGCGCACCCGCTTGAGGGAGTTTCGAACCGCTTGTATTTATGCTTCAGGCTAATTTAGTTTTCCCACCAGCTTCCTGCATTTTTTAAATCGACTCGAATGCTGCGAAAGCCAGCTTTTTGATAAGCTTTTTGTGATGAAATATTTTCGTCTTCAATAAACGCTCTCCCTTTTTTACCTGTCATAAATGAGAAAATTGTTTTTCCTGCGATACCTCTATTTCTAAATTCAGGAATAATATAAATCGCACCCATTCGCCAAACACCGTCACTTTCTTGTCTAGGAGTAGCGAATCCAACCAACTGATTATTTTCACAAAAAATAGGTAAGCGTATTTTAGATTTATCATCTGGATAAACGAATCCAGTAAGAAGAGGATCAGCATCAGCTAATCTCAATAGATTTAACATTTCGTCTTCGATATAAATTCCAAATATAAAATTATTAGGTAAATTGTAAGAGTTCATTGTGGGATGAGAGTCAGTCATTTTATTCTTGATGCAACAAAAGTGGCGGACTCGGCAAGAGTCGAACTTGCGACCTGTCCCTTAGAAGGGGAATGCTCTATCCAACTGAGCTACGAGTCCATTTTTGTAATCGTTAATTTAGGGTAAAATAATCACCTTGGCCAGAAAAAGAATGCAAAAAAATGTAGGATAGTCTCTATCCAAAAAGGACAAGGCAAACTATCCAAAAATGTCGGTTATTTTGTGTTTTTCATTGGGGAAAATTGAGTTATTGAGTTATTAACAGATTTCTTAGAAGGCGGTCGCTCTATCAAGCTGAACTACGGGTGCATCAAAGTTTTGTGAAGAGAAAATTAAAGGTTCCGGGCCATAATGTCAAGATAAAGATGAGCTTTTACATGGTCTAAGTGCCCAGAATTTTAAATAAATCTTTGCTGATTGGAATTCCCCGCTTAGACTATGCCTATGAGACAAGAAAGGATAAAAAGTTTTTATAGCTTAGATAAACTAAGGGCACATATTCACTCTGGGGTTCCAACTCTTTACCATTCCTCGCAAACTTCCACTGTAATTCCATTCGAAAATTTAAAAAACCAATTAAATGAGACCACGGTATTGGGGAATCTTTCTACCCTAAAAGGAGATTTATTGCTCATTGAAGGCGATAAGCTTAAGGTGTCTGGTTTTGTGACTTGGAAAGAGGCCAAGGAGTTTTGTCGAAGTCGGGGGCGGGAGATTATGACTTCTCCCACTGAGGAGTTGGCCGGAGTGCTCTCGGGGATTGCCACAAGTTGTACAGGCGAGAGATCGTTTGGTTTTAAAAATCTTCGCTCACAAATTATTGAGCTTCATTATCTAGATTTTCTAGGGCAAGAGCAAAAATTAATGGCCGATAAAAAATTAGAATTGGGCTTCGAGCTTTCAGCTTACCAGCAAGACTTTGCGCCTTATAAAGATTTTAAAAATGCTCCTTATCCTCGTTTGGAGTATGAGACGGATTTAATGACAGGGACTGAAGGCCAATTGGGGATCATTACTTCGGCCGTTTTGAAGACGATTCCATACGAAGAAGAAACCTATCTTTTTATACTGCTTCCTAAATGGGAAGTAGATTTTGAGGGGCATTTAGAGATTTTTCATGCGGTTCAATCTTTTAGAAATGAAATTCTTGCAGTGGAGTTCATTGACGAAAATTCCCTTTCTTATTTGCCTAAAGAAAAAAATCCAGGACAAAATCAAGATGTCGTTTTTTTAGAAGTACGCAAAAAAGATTTTGAAAATGTTTATGAAAATCTTTTATCTAAACTCACTAAAATTGACGAAGACTGTATTTTTGAAATGAATTCCTCTAAGTGCCGCGATCTTAGAATGAGTGTGCCTCGGGCCATATTTGAAATGAATACCCGCATGGGGGTGACAAAAAAGGGAACGGATGTGCAAGTAACTGCAGAGCAGTTTAAAGACCTTCTTCTTTTTTATCGTTCATACACAACAAAGGGAGTGGCCTATAATCTCTTTGGCCATTTTGGGGATGCTCACTTACATTTTAATTTTATGCCAACGCCAGATAAAAATGATTTTTGTAATCAAGAATTAGAACGGTTATATGCGGAAATATTAAAATGGCGAGGTTCTCCTTTTGCTGAACATGGTATTGGGCTACTAAAGAAAAAATTTATTACTCCGTTTTATTCTGAAAATCAAAAAACGGTTTTTAGAAATTTAAAAAAGACATTTGATCCAAAGGGACAATTTTTTCCAGAAGGATTTATGTCATGATAAAGGCCCGCGTTTTTAAGTCCGCCAAAAGAGAATTTGATTGTAAAATTTTGGATACTGGCGAGCGAGTACTTGCAACGGCCTTAGGGAATCTTTTAAAGGGAGATGAAAACAGCATTGTCGTTGGTGACTACGTGATGATCGACAATAACACGATTATTGAAGTTCTTCCTCGAACTAACGAGATGTATCGCTTGATTATTCGTGAGCAAAAAAAGAAAGTCACTGCTTCAAATTGTGAGTTGATGGTTATTGTCAGCTCTGTTTCCCGTCCTGAGTATAAAAGAGGAATTGTTGATCGCTTCCTAGTGCGGGCCCACCAATGGGGGATTCGTCCCTTGATGGTTTTTAATAAGATGGATGAATTTAATCCAGGGGATCTTGATATTCAATTTGAGTTTGATCGCATGAATACTTTGGGAATTGAGTGCTTTGAAGTCTCTGCTCAAAATCCCGATTATGAGCCTCGTTATTTAGAGTTAGGAATGGCCGATTTAAAAGCAAGACTTCTCCATAAAACCTCCATTTTTTTAGGCCAATCAGGAGTCGGTAAAAGCCGATTAATTTCACAAGTCTCAGACGGGCGCATTCATTTGCTCTCTAATGAAGTTGGAAGAGTAGGGAAAGGAAAGCACACTACAACTTGGAGTGAAATCGTTGACTGCGAGAGTATGTCTTTGATTGACTCCCCCGGTATTAGATCTTTCGGAGTGGAGGATTTATTAGAAGAAGAATTAATAACGTACTTTCCAGATCTCGAAGCAGGAGCCGTTCAGTGCAAATTTTCAAATTGCACACACCAAGAAGACTCCAAAGGTTGTTTTTTCTTTTCTAAACTTGATCAAAAGACTCGTGAAACCCAATTGATTTTATCTAGACTTGAATCTTATTGCCGAATGAAAGAAGAAATTTCCCAGACACCTAGTTATCTTAAAAAGTAGTTTAAAAAATTTTAAAATCGTCCGATAAATTCCTCAGTATGAAACTCAGAGGAGATGAGATTATGTCTGATTTTAAAGTGCTAGATTTCAATAAGAAAAAAGCAGATACCATCGAACAAAAAAGAAGAGCATTCAATCGAATTGTTTTTCAAAACTTTTTAGGTGCTTATTCGGTGATCGATGATAATGGATCTATTTATCCAGTTACAATGGTTGATATCGCTGGAGATGGCTGTTCTTTTCAGGTGCCTTGGAATCCAAAGAAAGATAAAAAACTTGCGCAAGATTTTGAAGTGAGCATGAGAATGTATTTTACTAACGCTTCATACATTCCAGTGATTATGCATGTCCGACATGCTAAAGAAGTCATTGCTCAAGATGGAACAACTCATATTCAGTACGGTTGTGAATTCGATAAAAGTGTTCCTACATTTGAAGCTATGCAAAGCTTCATTGATTTTATCTATAAATTTGCTGAACACTCGGCCATTGATAAAGGTGATACAAAAGTCTATTTTAAGTAAAATGATTAACGGCCCTCTAATGTTTAACATTTTGAGCATTAGAGGGGGTATGTTTCGCCACAAAGGCGCCATGCGCCGTACCCCACAGTCTTAACTATATCCTCAAAACCTCTTTTTTCCTCATTATTGCCTTATATAATTGAGAAAATGGTCTTAAGATTATGTGAATTTTAAGCTATACCTTCTTCACCTCGTTATAGAACAACTTCGGAGCAGAAAGACTATGAAAATGGCCATTATAGGTTCGGGTCCACTTGCCATTTTTTGTGCTCAGTATTTTGACTCAATTGGAGCAGAGGTTGTTTTATTTCAAAGAAACGCCTTAGGAGGCAATGTTCGTTTCCTACTCGAATATTTTCCTCAGATGAAGATTGATTTTCAAAATCAAAAATTATCTTTAACTCAAGTCTGGGAAGAGGCAATTATACCTTCCATTAAAGAGATAGAGGCAAAGCAATTAACAAAGGCGGCTGAGGTTTTACGCGTTCAGAAGCGCTTTTTACAAATAGAAGAAACGATACCAAATCATTCTCGATTGCATGACCTCTTCAGAGTCATCTACTCGGTGAATCCGAAAGAAGCCATTTTAAAACAACTTGAAGATAATCCGGAATTGTTTAATCAGCTTGGTGAACAAGTGATTAGTTCTTTGCACACACCAGTTGAGAGTTTTGAGGATTTTGACATTGTTATTGATGCTCGAGGCTTGGGAAGAGAAGCTTTGCCGATGGGACCTTCCCAGTCATGGGCCTTAAATGAATTAAATATTAAATCCATAGCTTCCATTTTTTATGAAAAAACAATTCTCACCAACTTTTCTTTTAAGGAAAAAACACAGATTCTCGTAGTTGGCAATAGCGACTCGGCGGCGATGGCCCTACTCTATTGTCGAGATTGGCTCTTTGAAAAACAAGAAAATCGCTTAACTTGGGTAACTCCAACTTCTGCAGAACAAAAATGGACAAACGATTGGTTAAACCAAGAAGTAAATAAATTAATGGATTTTTCCCGTGAGCAATATGAAAAAGAAAAAGTGATATTTGAAGATCAAATCCATGAATGGCGAGATTTGGAAGATTACGTAAAGGTGAAAGTTCCGAAACCAATTGAACCAGAGATGAAACTAAAAATTTTTCAAGGTTATAATGTCACTTCAGTCGATCGTTTACTTGATCGTGACGGACTTTATGCAACACTAGAATCTCCTGATTTTAGGAAATTTGCTCTGAGTAATGATTTAAAAACACTTGCAACTGATGCAATACTTGTTGGATTTGGATTGGAAACCAAGGACTCTTTTGCAAGAGGTATACGACAGGATGAGCCGGGTTATTATCATCTCGACGCAAACAACTTGGACGAAGGTTTGAAAATGATTAAGAAAATAGAAGAGAAAATATTAACATTTTTTTCGAGGGCCCAATGAAGATATTTCTTTGTTCAGTCATGCTTCTATTTTTATTTTCAGGTTGTGCCATTCAAGGTGTTGGTGGGATGAAGTCTCGAACGATAGAAGATTATTATGTATCAACTGGAGTGGAAAAATATTTTTTAACAGACATCCCTGCTTGGGCCAATTTTGATCAGAGGGCCGGTTGTTTTAAATCGACTACAATTCGATATTTTAATATCGAAGCATTGATGAAAAGTTATGGACTTAACTATAATCAGGCCCTTCAGGTTCAAGCAAGCTTTAATGAAGAATTCTCTCAATTTAAAAAAAATGATCCTCGTTATTCTGTCACGCTCAAAGAGGAGGAATTACTCTTTTATAAAGTCAGCGAGAAAATTTCAAGCAAGATGACTTTTTTTGATCCTCCGACTTTTAAGAAAATTCATCTTATTTGGTTGGACGAAGTTTTAGGGGATGTTAAAAAAGAAAATAAATTAAGGGATTTTTTAAATTCTGGAACAATGGTTGATGGAGTTCCAGTTTTAGTAAGTTTGTGTTTAACAAGAGACGAGGTTGAAAAGCGCTTCCCTGATCTTAATACCAAAATGATTACTGCTGAGTTATTTTCTGTATTTGATAGTTCTGGAAATAAATCGGCTGGGTTCAAGTTTGAATTAGATCAATTTTTTATGCCAGAGCAGAAAGTATATTTATTCGTTCAAAAAAATAATAACAACCATGATGAATTTAAAGGATTGGTTAAAGTCATAAATTATTAAGGAGATTTTATGTTTGGATTAGGAAATGTGAAAAAAAATGATTATAAAGAGGCAAATGATCGTCTGACAGCTGTTTTCAAAACAAATCAGGGCGAATTTGAGATCGAGCTTTACGCGAAGGAATGTCCTGAAACTGTTTGGAATTTTGTAAATCTTGCAGAGGGAAGACAAGAGACCACGAGAAAAGGTCCATTTTATGATGGACTAGTTTTTCATAGAGTCATTGAAAATTTTATGATTCAAGGAGGATGCCCTGAAGGTTCTGGTAGAGGTGGACCTGGTTACCGCTTTCAAGATGAATTCCGCCCAGAGCTTCGCCATAACAGTGCTGGAGTTCTGTCTATGGCCAACGCTGGACCTGGGACTAATGGTTCACAATTTTTTATAACACTTGTTCCAACTCCTCACCTTGACGGACGTCATACTGTTTTTGGCAAAGTTGTGAAGGGGATGGATGTTGTTTCTATGATAGGAAAATCGGCAACAGGCGCAATGGATCGTCCAGTGAAAGATATTGTTATTGAGAAAGTGACTATTCTTCGCCAATAAGTATTTACTTCAAGCTCGGGTTCGCCAAAAATCGATACCCGAGTTTTTTGCTCCACCTACTTCTAGCCTTGATCCGAAGCTTTTACCTATATAAGTCAAAAAAAATAATTTGGGATAAACTTAAATCAGTTCACAGATGATTCTCGGTGAAACCTACTATTGATTGTTTATTTGGATAGGACATATGAAATCAATGCTCATTTTATTCTCACTTTTGATCACATATTCAGTTAGCGCTTCTGAATGTGATGATGCTCTCGAAGAATTTACTCGAACAGTTACAAAATATGCATCTAGTTCAAGACTTGATTATGATAAGTTGAAAGCATTATCTGAAGGGTATGATTATTTTTTAAGTCAGGCCCAAGCTCTTTCATGCGGTGTGGAGATATATAGTGCTGCAAAGGATTTGCGTGAATCCGTAAGAACAAAGCGTTTAGAGACCATTCAAAAGCAATTAAAGTATGGAATAAAGCGTGAGGCTGAAATTGATCTAGCTTTTGAGGTAGGGGTTTTGACAAATGAAAAAGTGAATTATGTTTATCCCTTTAGTGATTTTGTTGGTGCCTATAAATTAGGAAAAACAGATTTCGTTGTTGAATTTCCACCGGAAAAAAAGCCAGTCGCGACAACAGGAGAATCTTCGGTCAATCCGCCTTCAACTGTTCCAGGGGCAGATTCGTCTATTGCTCCCCCGGTGAGCTTACCTGGAAGTAAAGCGCAGGGAGGATCAAGCGATAAACCTTCTGAGGGGGCAGTAGCAATTGTACCTCTTCCAAAAAAGGAAGAAAATAATACAGGCCAGTCATGTACAGAAATTCTTTTGGAAAACGAGGCCGTCAATACTCGTAATACTCGAAATCAAGATACAATTGGATGGTGTTATGCTTATACAGCGGCCGATTTATTAAGCTTTCATTATAATGAAAAAATTTCGGCAATGAGTTTATATTCTCGCTATTCAGCAAGAGAGGAAGACGGCAGTAAGTATAAATTGTTTGAGCAGATTAATGACCCTAACAAGCAGGGGGGGAGTCCTAGGGTTGTAGTCAATAATTTCAAACGAGATTATGGTGGATTTTGCCTGGAGAGTGATCTTCATTCTTCTGATTATAATTTTTGTCATTTCAAAGATATAGTTGCGCTTCTAAATTTTATTCAAAATGACCATACTCCTGTTGAGGAATGGAATGTTTGTATGAAAAAAGATATCAAAGAAGTTTTTCCTTTGTTTACCGCGGAGAGTTTTGCAGCCACTCTTGCGCGCGTGAATTATCAGAATATCGCGGAAACGCTCATTAAAGAAAACTGTAGAAATATTAAATTTAAAGATAGACCAGTGGAAATTGTGAATGATCAAAATAGTTTGCCAGTAGATATGATAGGAAAGATAAATAAAAGATTGAACTTGGGAAAACCTATGGGAATTGGCTATGATATTTTAAATCTTCAAGGGAAACCTGATGAGGGAAAACATGGATCAATTGTTATGGGAAGAAAATATAATCGAGAAAAAAAGAAATGCGAATATTTAATCAGGAATTCTTGGGGCAAAGACTGCTCAATTACCGAAAATGATAAGATTCGATGTCATCAGGAGTGTGATAGTGCAAATCACTGTCGTGAGACGGGTTATTTATGGGTTGGTGAAAATGATTTACAAGACAATATAACAGGTGTTTTTTATGCTCAATAAATGGTTAACTTTATTTTTCTGGTCTTCAACTCTCTGTGCCTCTGATTGCACCCCTGCAAGAATAAAAATGATAAACTTTCAGAAAGAAGTTATTACTCAAGAAGTTATTTGTTTTCTTCCTCCTGCGAGTAATCGAAATACTTATATCGTCTCAGAATCTTGCGTTGAAAAAAAATGTGAAATCTTAAAACGAGAGAAAAAACCAATTATCATAAATCATTATATGAAAAATTTTGGTTCCCCGGGCTTCAAGCTATGCGATGCTTTAGGAGGTAGCCCACAAATTTTCGAATTCCAAGTAAACACTGATAAATACCTCTCTACAGAGCGCTGTCTTTTTGGCGAAAATGATTTTGTAGAAATTGCCTTGCTCTCTCATGAGTGGAAACATTTAATTGAGACAACTCAAAAAAAATAACATCAATTTTATTTAATTGTTTATCATGAAAATGATAAAATTTGACAAGAGCGATAAATAAAATACCATAGAGTAATCATTTAATATTTTACTCTAAGGGGATTCAATGAAGAAACTAAGTACAATGGCTGCTCTGGCCGCAATTTGTTCACTTAATGCTATGGCCGCAGATCACTCAATTAATGCAGTAGGGAGAGCTGGTTGGTTTTATAAAGATAATGACGTAAAAAAAACCGCAACTCCAAATTCAAGTGCTTTTAGCTTTGATTTTCTCAGAACGTCTTTTGCAGGAAGCTTGACTCCTTCAGTTAAGTATTTACTTAAATCAGACCTGCTAGGGGATAAGACAACTGATTCAGTGGATGGTTTGTCATCATTTATCGATGAAGCCTATGTGACGAAGTCCTTTTCTAATGGACCTTCATTAACTTTTGGTAAGAAAATAGTTTTAATTGGTGGACGTGAATACGATTATTTTAATTTTGATAGATACTCAGTATCGTCATTTT